>JBBQYT010000420.1:0-3299 GCA_038208385.1 Longimicrobiales bacterium
GGGTCCTCTGCCGCCATACCACGAAGCCGCAATGACGGCTGCGAAAAAGAAGGTGAAGATCGAGCGCTCGACGTATGCCGCGAGCAATTCGGTGAGCGCGTATGCTACGAGCGCGCTCAGCAGCGCAACCGCATACCGCGCGAAAGCGGATCGCTGCTGCAGCGGCACCATGCCCTTATTCGGCCCACCGAGATGGAGCGGTGGAGGTCCCGAAAACGCGCCAGGCGCCTTCCTGCCGTAGTTGTCACTCTCGGTATTCGTCAAGGCCATACTTGCGCCATTGCGACTAGGAATGCTTCGAAGGACATGTAGAGTTTTGCGCCGCGCCGCATTTGTCAAACGTAGCCGCTTCAGCGGCCCGTTCAGTTCGGCGCGGACCATGCGGAGCGTCTGGCGCCGGCTGGATGTGACATTCACAAAAACAGGAGTGCGCCAACGGATGAGCCATGCGCGGATCGAGCACGACGAAGACCACGATGAGCTGCACCACCCCGAGCTTGCCATCTGGCGCGCGAACGTCGGGGCACCGGTCGTGCTGGACCTGGCACCGCCGCTCGAAGGCGCAATTCGCTCGTTCGATCTACTCTCGTGGAATCTCGCGATCGGGGATGGACGCTTGCGTGATGTGCTCTCACGCCTGCGAAGCCGCGGACTGGGCACAGCCGCTCGGCCTCTCGTGGTGCTGGCCCAGGAAGCATTTCGTCAGGACAATACGGTGCCCGCGCGACCCGGCAGTCATCACCACGGCGGTAAGGCGACCGGAATCGCGCGCGGCGATATTGTCGGAATTGCAGAAAGCGAAGGGCTGAGCCTGCGGTACGCGCCGTCCATGCGGAACGGCGTGCACGCAAGCGATCGCGGCAACGCATTGCTGTCGACCGCAGCGATAGGCGCGACACACGCGTTTCTGCTGCCGTACGTACGCCAGCGCCGGGTTGCGATGGCAGCGGAGCTTCGAGGACTCGAAGGCCTGTGGCTCGCAACTACGCACCTCGATACCGGCGGCGGACTGCGCGACAAAGGCCGCACTGGACGGTTCGGCTCCGGACGCGTTGCACAAATCACGACTTTGGCGGCGCGACTGCGCGCACTCGGCAACGACATCATCATCGGCGCCGACATGAACACTCCACTGGGCAGGCTGGATCCCGCCGTCACGGCCCTGGTGCGCGCTGGCTACCGACCTGCAGCTCGAGAACACGCCTGGCGGCATACCTTTCACGGACCGCTGCGACTTTTGCTCGACCACATGGTCTGGCGTTCGGAGGGTCGCATCGAGTCCGTCAACGTGCAGCGCATCGATGAAACGGCGGGCGACCGCGGCGCACGCGTTTTCGGCTCGGACCATCATCCACTTCTCGCGCACGTCACTCTCTCGCCCCGGACACCGGATAGGCACGGATGAACGAACTTCTCGACGCACCCTGGTGGGTCATCACCCTCTTCGTCATCGGTATCCTCGCCACTATCGGCGTGTTGATCACGATGTTCTTTACGCTGGGACGCCGGCCGAGGAAAACCTGGGCCGAAGACGTCCCCGCCGTCGACACGGAAGAATTTCTGCTGACGGCATCGGGGATGATCAATGCTCCGCTCCAGAGAGGTGGCACCACCGAGCTGTTGAATAACGGCGATGAATACTTTCCGAGGATCCTCGAGGATTTCAGGAACGCACAGAAGAACATCAACTTCTCGGCGTACATCTGGGAGCCGGGCAAGTGCAGCGAGATATTTTTTGCGACACTGATCGAGCGCGCGAAAGCCGGCGTAGAAGTGCGCGTCCTGCTGGATGGCATGGGCGGTTTTCGGACACCGCGCGAAGGGATCAAGCAGCTGCGCGCTGCGGGCGGCATCGTCAAGCGATTCCGGCCATTTCACCTCGGCAAGATCTCACGGTTCTACAAGCGCAATCATCGTCGCGCCATCGTCATCGATGGCTCCATCGGCTACACGGGCGGCGCCGCCGTCGGCGACAAGTGGCTGGGCAATGCGAGCAACGCGAAAGAGTGGCGCGACATCATGGTGCGCTGCACCGGGTGCCTGGCCGTCAACCTGCAGTCTGCGTTCTCCGCGCCCTGGGCGTTCGTCACGGGAGAAATTCTCACGGGTGCGGACTTCTACCCGGACTTTGCGCCGAAACTGGCGAATGCGGACAACGAGCCCGCGACGCCATCGCCTGAAAAAAAGAAGCCTGAGATCCGGCACATCAACGTGGTCAGCTCACCATCCGGCGAGGAGCATCCGCTACGGGTGTTTTTCATCCTGACGTTTCTCGCCGCGCGCAAACGACTGTGGATCACGACGCCGTACTTCGTGCCGGACAAACACACGCGCAAATCGGTTGCGCTGCGCGCGCAGGCCGGCGTGGACGTGCGCATCCTGCTGCCGGACTCACACACGGACGCAGTGCCGATCCGCCTGGCGAGCCACAGCTACTACGAGGAGCTGCTCTCCGCCGGCGTGCGGATATACGAGTACAAGAAAACGATGATCCACACCAAGTCCATCGTCGTAGACGATGACTGGTCCGTCGTCGGCTCGGCGAACATGGACATACGCTCGAAGGAGCTGAACCAGGAAAACGTCCTCGGTATTCTCGATCCAGACCTGGCCATGACACTGGCCGGGACGTTCGAGCGTGACCTGCAGGACGCGCAGGAGATCACACTCGCCGACTGGCAAAAGCGCAGCATCATCCAGCGCCTGAAAGAGCGCCTGTGCGTGCTGTTCGCCGAACAATATTGAATGAGTCGCAACCCTCCGGCGCAACGGTGTGTCCTACAGGTAGGAACACGCCTTTCTCTCAGGAGGATCACCAATGGAATACCGCAACGTTGCGCTCGCGGTGCTGTTGATAGCCGGTGCAGTGGCGCCTGCGCGCGTCGCCGGACAGAGGGATGATGCAGAATGGCTCACGCGCTGCCGCGAGGAATACACGGGCAGGTACAACAGCGCGCGGAACCGGACCAAATACTGTGAAGTGCGCGAAATGCGTATGCCTGCATCCGGATCGCTTACGGTAACTCCGGGCCAGAACGGCGGCGTTTCAGTGCGCGGCTGGGACGGCAAGGATGTGTCGATCCACGCCCGCGTCCAGGCGTGGGGCGCTGATGCAGCGGAAGCGCGGGATGTTGCAAAGGATGTGCACGTGACTGCAGCGAATGGCGCGATCAGTGTCCTGGGCGATGCCTTGGGCCGGCGCGCATCAGGATCGGTTTCGTTCGAAGTGCTCGTACCGCGCAGTTACGACCTCACGCTCGAAACGCATAACGGGCCCGTCGTAGTGACGAACGTGTCGG
>JBBQYT010000421.1:0-3275 GCA_038208385.1 Longimicrobiales bacterium
ATAGCTACTTCACAACAGCCCGGGAATAAGACGTGATGATGACCCGCACAGCCGCAAGAGTATTGACACTCTTCTGCATCGCATCATCTCTATCGTGCGCTCACAAGACGGCCGCCCCCGCGCCGACAAACAAGCTGCCGCACGTACTCATACGTACGGAAGCCGGCGACATCATCATCGAAGTCGACAGCGTGCATGCGCCACTCACGTCGTGGAATTTTCTGCGCTACGTCGATGAAGGCTTTTACGATCACGGCCAGTTTCACCGCGCGGTGACGCTGCAGAACCAGCCGAACAATGCCGTGAAGATCGAAGTGGTCCAGGCGTCGGCGGACAGCAGCAGAAAGCCGAACAAGCCGATTCCGCTGGAGCGCACGAGCGTGACGGGTCTACATCATGTGGATGGTGCGGTATCGATGGCGCGCGGCAAGCCCGACAGTGCGACATCGGACTTCTTCATCGTCATCAAGGATCAGCCCGAGCTTGATTTTGGTGGCAGGAGAAACGCCGATGGTCAGGGCTTCGCTGTGTTCAGCAGAGTGGTGTCAGGAATGGATGTCGTCCGAAAAATTCAGACGGCGCCGGTTGTCGCCCAGAAATTGACGCCGCCAATCCGTATCATCGAGGCGAGACGTGTTGCTTCCTGATGTTTGGATTTTCCGTGCGTTTATTCACCGCAGAAGACCCGTCTTCCGCGTCTTGCGGTGAATAAATGCTGGGCAGCACACGATCCAGGATTCAAACACCTTCTTCCTGTTCATCCGGATTGACTCGCTCCGGCGCCCATACGAGCGTATCCTGTCGCCCTGAGAAATGCATGACGTGCGGCGTCGCGGGTAGATCGATCAAACCGAGACGATCATCCATCGTATTCTTCTGCAGTGTCACTTCCGCTTGGTTCAGCAGCCATGGACCGTGATGAATCTGGATGCGGGCGATGCTTTCATTTGCGTCGGCCGTGTACAGACAATAGCGCTCGGTCAGGAAGTGCTCGAGCGTGCCTGACTTCGGATGGAAGCCTGTGCCTTTGCTGCGATACGTCACGACCAGTTCCGCCGGGGGTGTTTCCACCCGTCGGCTCGCGAACACGATGTCGTGCTCGTCGCGCGCGAGCGCCATCTCGGCGTTGTAGTAGGGCAGGCTCAGCAGATTGCGCGCTGTGAGGACGGCGAGCGCGCTACCGGCATCGAGACTAAAGAAAAACACGCCCGGCTTGTCCTTGTAGCGCACGTACGTGCGAACGTTCAGCTCGGGAAATTCGGTTGCGCCCGGCACGCCTGGAAGACCGCGCATGTGCACGTCTGCCATCAGAAGCGGCGTAATTGTGATCCAACCCGTGCCGCCATGCATGTCGATGGCGAGGGTCTTGGGGACAAGTGGAAAGAGTCGCTCGTAGCTGACTGGCCAGTGCATGAAAAGCAGGTCTCGCCAGCTCTGATGCATCACCCAGGGTGTTGTCGGGAGTGGCCACGGGCGATGTCGAGTCTCCTGCAGAATATCGTGCATGTGACGGTGCTCCGGCTCTTCGAGTTTGGGAGCGCTGTATGCTCCCGGATGAACGATTGGCCAACGTACCATGCGAATCGCTTGCCAGCGCGTTCAAACGAGAGCTTTAGCGCGCCCTGCCCAGCAGTGTGTAGCTCGGCGCGGCCGGCGCATGTGCGCTCAGTCTCCGCTCGTGCGACTCGAGGATATCGCTGCGCGACAACACGCCCGTCAATCGGTTTGGCTCGGACCGCGCTACTACTGCAAGCCTGCCGACGTGCGCGCGCACCATGTGATCGGCAGCTTCGCGCAGCGAGTTATCTTCGTAAACGATGACGGGCGGACGTTTAATCAGCTCGCGGACTGTTGCTGTCAATGAGTGGGCCGGATCCAGCAGATCGCGGCGCGTCACGACGCCCAGCAGCAGGCCGCCCTCATCGAGCACGGGAAAGCCCTGGTGCGTCGATTCGCTATCGCGCGCCGTCAACCACGCGCGCACTTCGTCGACGGTGTCCACACCCTGCAGTGTGACGACTGTGCGCGTTGCGATATCGCGGACCGTGACCTGGCTGAGAAAATCGACGACGTATTCCGAGCTCACGCGTGTGCCGCGGCGCGCGAGCTTCTCCGTCATGATCGTGTTGCGCATCATGAGATAGGAAATCAGATACGCGGCGGTGCAGCCGCCGAGCAGCGGCAGCAGTCCGATCGGCTGGCGTGTCGTCTCGAATGCAAAGACCACCGATGCGAGCAGGGCTTGCGATGCGCCGGCGAAAACGGATGCCATCCCGACGAGCCCTGCAATGCGGATGTCGACGCCAAGACCCGGCGCTACCGACACGATGATCGCGCCAAGCATCGATCCGAGTCCGCCACCGATCGTAAACAATGGCGCGAGCGTTCCGCCGGACGTGCCACTGCCCAACGCAATTGACCATGAGATGAACTTGAAGAGGACAAGCATGAAAAGTGTGGAGCCGATAATATCGCCGGAGATGATGCCCTGGATGTTGGAGTAGCCGACCCCCAGCGTGAGCGGCGCGAACACACCGATGACGCCAACCGCAACGCCGCCAATCGCAGGCCACCACATCCAGTGCACTGGCAGGTGCTCGAACGCATCTTCGACGATGTACAGCCCGCGTGTGATGTAGACGGACGCGACGCCGATCAACGCACCCAGCCCAATGTACGCCGCCAACGCCTCGCCGCTCGGCTGCTGGATGTTCGTCATCGCAAACACGGGCGCGTTGCCCATGAACGCGATGCGGATGCCCGTCGCCGTTGCGCTCGCGAGCGCAATCGGAATCAGTGAACGCGGGCGATACTCGAACAGCAACAGCTCAATCGCAAGCAGCACCGCAGACACAGGACTACCGAACGTCGCAGCCATGCCCGCGGCAGCGCCCGCCGATAACAGCACTTTGCGTTCGTCCGCAGTAATACGCAGCAACTGACCCACGAGCGAGCCGAGCGCACCGCCCGTCGCGATGATCGGCCCTTCCGCGCCGAACGGTCCACCAGTGCCAATCGCAATTGCAGCAGACAGGGGCTTGAGCCACGTCAGCCGCGGGGCGATACGACTCTCGTTCAACAACACCTGCTCCATCGCCTCCGGAATTCCGTGACCCCGAATTGCCGGACTCCCGAACCGCGCCATCATCCCGACAATCAAACCGCCGGCGACAGGCACCAACACGACAAACCAGCCGAGATGATTTCCGGCGGGAGAAACGAAGCTCGTCGAGAATCTACCGTAAAAGGCGAGGTTGGTAATGAAGCCGATGAGT
>JBBQYT010000422.1:0-3262 GCA_038208385.1 Longimicrobiales bacterium
GTCGACTGCCGCTCGTAATACTCGAAGATGCGTTCCATGTAGGTGAGATAGTCGGATGCTATTCGCCGGCTCCCAATCGTATCGCCGCGCGCCAACAATTTCTCGTACACATTGGCATACATGTAGTCGTAATTGTCGATCGTGACAGGCGCTACGCGATAGCCGCGCGCGGAGAGGAAATGTTCGAAGCGACTGCGTTCGTCGAGATTTCGGCCGGTGTGCAGCATTGGATGACGAAACCAATGCGGCACGTGACCATGTGCAGCGAGCAGCTTGCGCGTAACAGAATCGCCGCGTGCAGTGTCGCGTTCGTATTCGTCGAGCGAAGTGGTGTTCATGTCGATGTGCGAGTACGTGTGATTGCCGAGCTCCAACCCGGCGTTGAGCCACGCATTCAGCAATGCGACGCGGCGCGGATCGACACGACCATTACGCACGAGTTTGCTTTCGTTCACGAATCCGATTGCAGGCACGCGATGCGTCCTGATCGCACCAAGCAGTTTGCGCGTGATGCGCTGCTGTGCATCGTCACTCTCGAACACGCGCGATGCGATCGGCAGATCATCGAACGTTATGGCGACGCGCCGCTGCGGCGCAAAGAACCCCGCCGCGCATAGAAGCAGAAGACTCAACGGAACGATTTGTCGGAAGAAGCGCGTAGCTGCTGTCATTTTTCGTGTCCCTGCACGTGAAGCCTTCCTGGGCCCAGTCGCCGCCGACTTGTAAGCGCTTAATTTGAATATGCATGCAGGATAATGCCTTCGGCTCAACCAACACCAAACCCGCGCCGGCGTTATTCAGTGTGAGATCGCCCGACGCACCCAGACCGTCGACACTCAAACATCGGGGAGTTTCGATATCGCGGTGCTCAGATGAACGTTCCGGGTACGGACTGCGACAAGCACCCCGATTCGATCGAGTGTCTCCCTCAGTAAGACCCCTTTGCGGTCGCGGCTACACGAAACGGCTGGGTCGGGTGTCTATATAATGGGTGCCCGGTCCGGTTGTCTCCTGGTACGTGAGGGAAGTTTTGCGCAGGTGGCCCTACCGCTCATAGATTCCACTATTCTTGTGACCCGAGCGCAGCTTAAGTAGCGCTTTCCCGCACGCGCGCGCGAGCCGTCCCGCTTTGCGCACGGTGCGGGTGAAGTACATATGTAGGCGATGTAAACGCGGATAACCTTCGATTCTGTCTACTGCGTACACTCGTGGTTGACACTCAAACGTCAGGGAGGTCGAATGCGGATATACAGACCAATCGCCATTTTGCTCCTCGTGTCGCAGGCAGGCTGCTATACGACGCGGACGCTGCAATCGCCGACGGAGCTCGCCGGAGCGCGCATGGGCCGTCTCTGGGTGACGACGAATAACGGCACTGAAGTCGTCATTGCGTCGGCGCGCATCCTGGACGACACGATCTTCGGTTTCAATGCAGCAGGACAGCAGACGGTGATGCCGTTCTCGGATGCGAAGACGGTCAAGGTGCGCGAGCTGTCCACAGGCAAGACGGCGCTGCTTGGCGCTGCCGTGCTGGCTGGCATCATCGCTGCCGCGATTCTGCTGAAGGGTAAGGGAAATCAGAAGGGCGGCGGCGGTACGACGACGGACTGCGACAAACATCCCGACGCGATCGAGTGCATGGTCTAGGAAAACTGCAGACGTTCAACCGCTTCGGAGGACGGATGCAAATCTATAGAGTCATCGCCGTCGTGCTGCTCCTTGCACAGACGGGCTGCTCTGCTACGCGCGTGTTGCAGTCGCCCGCTTCCGAGCTTGCTTCCCGGCGCGCAAACCGAATCTGGGTAACACACAGAGATGGCGCGCAAGTCATCATCGACTCGCCTCGTCTGCGTAACGACACGATCTTCGGCACGCTCATCACAGGTCGCAACTACTCGATTCCGCTGGGCCACGCCGAGACAATCGCCGTGCGCGAAGTTTCTACCGGGCGAACGATCGCCCTGGGTGTGGGCGTCATAGCTGTCGTCGTAGGAGTCTTTCTCCTGGCGAATGGTGGCTCGGGCCTCGCGAAGATCACAGCGACGGACTGCGACAAACGTCCCAATCAACCCGAATGTTCGCCATGACGAATTTTCTATTTCATCAAACCAAACTCGAGGAGGTAATGGAATGCGGGTTCAACGAATTCTGACCGCGGTAGCGGCTTCACTCGCGCTTTCCGCGTGCTACACATCTCGCGTCATCACGACACCGAACATCTCCGCGCAGTCACCCCGCCAGATTAGCATCGTGCGCGCGGATGGCACGGAGACCACGATTTATACACCGGTCGTCGAAGGCGAAACGATCGTTGGCCGTTCATCCGGCAAGGAGTGTCTGCTCGAGAGCTGCAGAAAGCCGGACGTCTCCGTGCCGGTCTCGGAAGTCAAGGAAGTCAAGATCAGGACTATCGACCGGACAAAGACCTACGCTCTCGTGGGCCTCGGCGTTGCGACACTCGTCACCGTCGCGATCGTCAGCAAAGGCTCCGGCAGCGATGCGAGCTGCGTCCTGAACTGCTCGACCAACGGCAGAATCAGCCACAGCGGTGCATCCATCCCGACGTCTTCTGTGATGTCCGCACTGGCGAAAATGACACACGGTCTGGGCGCGATCCTGGCCCATTAGTTCGAAGCCGCTGCACTCTAAAAGGCCCCGTCGTTGTCGACGGGGCCTTTTTGCATCCGCTTACACGAGAATGCGCAGCTGAATCTGTTTTGCGATGTGCTCTCTCCCGCGCGCGACTTCAACACGAACGATTCGGCTCGGCCCGCTTCGCAGCACATCACGCAACGCACTGAGCGTCATTGATGACGATGCACGACCATCCACGCTCGTGATTTCATCGCCCACTCGAATGTCCGCATTGCTCGCAGGTGAGCCCGGCATGATTCGGTAGACGATGAACTTCCGCAGGTCAGCGCCATTGGCTGTCACATACAGACCACTCATGTCGAACTCCGCAGACGCCGCAGCTCCAGCGCGAGGCTCGAGAATCATCCGGCTCCGTGCATAGTCGAAGATCACACGATAGCGCTGCAGAAACCCAGCACCCAGCAGCGCATCATACATCGATGAGCCAAGCGTGCCCTCCGCGGAAAAACCCGCAACGAAATTCTGCAGCCGCACCTCCCGCGCAGGCCCAATTTCGAGCAACGGCACACGCGCGAAATCATAACGCGTCTCGCCACCAACGCCCGCACCCAACGTCGCACGCACGGGATGCGACAACGCAGCAGCCACTTTGTTGCGCGCCATGAAC
>JBBQYT010000423.1:0-3261 GCA_038208385.1 Longimicrobiales bacterium
TGAAGCCGGCTTCCTGTGCGCGGTTCACGGCGACGACTGCGGCAGGTACGATGGTGACGCCGGGCAAACGATTCGCGAGCAGCTCCGCACGAACTGTCGGTGCATCCTGTCCGCTCTGCTTCGCGAGCTGATCGATCAATCCGCCAAACGAGTTGTTGCACAGCAGAAACGCCACGCCTCTCTTTTGCAGCGCTTCCACTGAGTTCGTTTCATCGACGGGATCGCCTGCCTGCGGGTGCGTGAACACATTGCGCACGGATGGCGCTTTGGTGATTGCATCCGTCAGTGTGTATTTTTCGCCGAACTTGTACTTCGTCCAGATCGCATCATTGAAGACGATGGCGGCGCCCTTGCCTGTAAAGACGATGGCGGCGTTCACATCTTCATCTTTTGCGTAGTAGTACTTCGTATACGCGTCGAGGAAGTTCTTTGTCTGGTGCTGTGCCTTGCCGGCGTTGTGGCCGGGCGAGTCGAAGATCTGCTTGTGCTTGCCTTTCATCGGCTTCAGCCATTCATCCGTGTTGTCGACGCCGTCGGGCGCGGGTCCTGCCGCGTTCGGTGCGAATGACCTGTGCGTGTGTGCGAGCGCAGGTGTGCCGCGCAGCGTCGCCGTCCGCGCGACAGCGCTGCCGGCCAACCATCCGAGAAAGCTCCGGCGATTTGTAGGTTCGAGCGACATTGCAGTGACTCCAGTTCAGTGAATCGGTAAGACGGGCGGCGTCCAGGTCGGCTTGACCTTGGACGCTTTTGTTTGATAGGCGACATCCGGTGGTGCATCGCCGTCAGGCCAATCGTTTTCCTTGCCGGCAAAGTCAAGACGCGGACGTGCATTCACGAATGCTGCAACATCAAAAGCGTCCTGATCGGTCAGTATTCCCGGTTTGTCGTACGGCATGTTGTGGCGGATGAACGAGGCCGCAGTGCGCACGCGCGCCATGCCTGCGCCAATGTTGTACGAGCGATCACCCCAGAGTGCCGGTGCGATGTTGCCGAGGCCGCCCTCCCCGTGACATTGCGCACACGAACGGTGAAAGATCACTTCTCCGCTCACGGTATCACCAACGAGCGGTCGCATTTTCGGGGTGCCCTGTCCGTCCACTTCGCTGCCTACGGGCACGCCCCGCGAGAGAAAGGCCATGTAGGCAACCATGTCGCGCATGTCCGCGCTTCCCGCCTCCACCGCTTTGCCGGCGAGGCTCCTGGTGAAGCAGCCGTTGATGCGGTCCTCGATCGTCACGACTTTTCCGCTGCGCGACCGATACTGCGGGAATCTGCCGTAGACGCCGACCCAGGGCATCGCATTTCCACGCCTGCCATTGTCGAGATGACAGCTTGTGCAGCGCAGGCTGTTACCCACGTGCGCTGGCAGGCTGTTGCGCGTCGCGTTCAGCAGCGCGAGGCCGCGCCGGATCGACGCGCCCATTGGACCGTCGGGGATCGCAGCGTCGGCGGGCGGGTGCGCCACGAAGCGCACCGGCGCTGCCGAAGGCTTTGTCGCCGCTGGCGATTTCGCAGCATCGTCGCCGCGATTTTCCTTGCACGCCCCGAGCATCAGGGGCAGCAGGAAGACTGAAAATGAAGAGCAGATTCGGTACAGATGTCGCTCCAGGTAAGCCTTTTGCCGTGACGCGCCAGAGCGCGGTTTCCGAGCCTAATGTGCTAGGCGCGGAGAGGCGGGGTCAAGCTCAGTCGGGAGTTCGATCTTCTGCGGGATCACCCTTGGACTGCCCATCCTGCAGCGCCAGCTCGAGACGGTCGAGCAGCGCACGCGCCATGACCGTCGCGTGCTTCATGGCCTGGCCGTCGAACGAGTAGCACGTCGCGAGGTCGACCTTCAGCCATTCGGACGTACTTTCGTCCGCCGTTTTTGGGGGCTCGTCCCGAACCTCGATGCGCGCGGCGTGAGTGTCGACGAGCAGCGTCGCCACACGTCCTGCACTCGTCGGCCCAAGACGACCCCGAAAACCGGACAGCCGCACTTCAGCCGGTGGGATGAGGACAAACCGGCCCGCGCCGACGTCGAGGCCAGGGGTGGTCTCCTGCAATCGCTTGAACGCTTCCCACAGCTCGCACAAACGGGTGTTGAGATCCTCGGCCATGCCTTCTCCTGACCCGAGGGGGCGTGCAATTCCGCTCAGCGCGTCGCGTCACGAAATGAGACGGGTGGGACGAATTTAGGGCCCTTTCGGAAAAGGCGCATAGGTCGAAATTGCCTATTCTTCCGCCCGCAGGTCTCAGACGCACAGAGTCACTTGCTTGACGGGGGACTCGCCGACCTGAACCTTATGTCAAAACCCCCATAGGAGCACAACTTGGGAAGCTGTGTCTGGCCTTCAGACGACGCGCAGATGATTGCCTACCACGACACGGAGTGGGGGGTGCCGCTGCACGACGACCGGAAGCTTTTCGAGTTCATCCTGCTGGATGCGTTTCAGGCGGGGCTGAGTTGGCGTACGATCCTCCATCGCCGGGACGGCTTCCGCAAAGCGTTCGCGGATTTCGATCCGGCACGAATCGCGCGGTTCACCCCGGCCCGAATCGAAAAAGTCCTGCTGGACCCTGGAATTATTCGTAATCGTCAGAAGGTGGAGAGCACAGTTTCGAACGCTCGTGCGTTCTTGAAGGTTCAGGATGAGCATGGCTCGTTCGATTCGTATATCTGGCAGTTTGTGGACGGCGTGCCGAAGCGGAATGCGTGGAAGACGTCGGCGAAGATACCGTCGACGTCTCCAGCGTCGGATGTGATGAGCAAGGAATTGAAGTCTCGTGGATTCAAGTTTGTTGGATCGACGATTTGTTATGCGTTCATGCAGGCGGCAGGTCTTGTGAACGACCATTTGGTCTCGTGCTTCCGATACGGCGAGGTTCAGGAAGAGGTGGCGATATGAAAACTGTGTGGATCCTTGTGCTGGGTGTGAGCATTGTGCCGTCTCTCGTGCACGCGCAGAAGAAGCCTGCGGCGCGGGCGTCGGTGACACCGGGCACCGGCATCACAACAAGAGAGATCGATGCGCATCTTCGCTTTCTGTCATCCGATTTGCTCGAGGGTCGTGCACCGGGCACGCGCGGCGGAGAGCTGGCTGCGTCGTACATCGCATCACAGCTGATGGCGAGTGGTGTCGAGCCTGCGGGAGACAACGGGACGTTTTTTCAGCAGGTACCGATTTCGATTGTGGGTACGGACCCTGGCAGTGTCACCGTAAGAACAACGGGGAAGGCGAATACGGCGCTGCGTTTTCCGGATGACGTTGTCGTGTGGGC
>JBBQYT010000424.1:0-3256 GCA_038208385.1 Longimicrobiales bacterium
CCGAGCTCCTGCGCGGGGAACGGATACAGCTGCTCGACGCGCACGACCGCAGTGTTCGCTGCCTCCTTGCGTGGTTCGCTCCCGGCGAGGTCGTAGTAGATCTTGCCTGTGCTGAGGAGAACGCGCTTGATGTCACCCTTACGGTCTGCAACTGTCGTGTCATCGAGCACCGGCTCGAACTTCCCACCCGCCAGGTCCTCGAGACGCGACACTGCTTTCGGATGACGCAGCAGGCTCTTGGGTGTGAACACCACGAGCGGTCGGCGGTCCGATGACAATGCCTGCCTGCGCAGCAGGTGAAAGTACTGCGCGGGTGTCGTGCAGTTCGCGATGCGCAGGTTGTCTTCGGCAGCGAGCTGCAGGAAGCGCTCGGGACGTGCGCTCGAGTGTTCCGGTCCCTGACCTTCGCTTCCGTGCGGCAGCAGCAGCGTCAGGCGCGATGTCTGGCTCCACTTCGCGCGGCCTGCACTGATGAACTGGTCGATCATCACCTGTGCGCCGTTCACGAAATCGCCGAACTGCGCTTCCCACAGCACCAGTGCTTCCGGTGCGGCAATGCTGTACCCATACTCGAAGCCCATCACTGCGAGCTCCGACAACGGACTGTTGTAAATCTCGAACGGCGCGCGTGCATTGCGCAGGTGCTCGAGCGGCACGTATGTCGCGCCGGTCTTGAAATCGTGCAGCACGAGATGGCGTTGGCTGAATGTGCCGCGCTCCATGTCCTGACCCGAGCCACGGACCGGCACGCCTTCCGTCAACAACGTTGCAAACGCGAGTGCTTCCGCGTGCGCCCAGTCGATCGGCCCGTTGTTCGAGATGGTCTTGCTGCGCTTCTCGAGCTGGCGAGCAAGCTTGGGATGCACAGCGAAGTCCTGCGGCCACGCGTGAATCTCGCGATCAAGCGAAACGAGTGCCGCCGGTGCAACAGCAGTCTGCGGCGCCGGCGCGAGCGGCTCGGGCTTGACAGAGCCATGATCGCCGCGACCGTTTGCATCCGCATTTTTCTTTACTTCCGCCTGCGCATCGAGCAGGCGCTGATACGCCGTCTCCCACATCGCATCGACATCGGCCTGCGTAAGCTCGTTGCCCTTCACGAGCCCCTCGCCCCAGATCTTCCGCACCGACGGATGCTGCGCGATATGCTCGTACAAAACGGGCTGCGTGTATGCGGGCTCGTCTGCTTCGTTGTGCCCATACCGACGGTAACCAATCAGATCGATGACGACATCGCCGTGGAATTTCTCGCGGTATGCAAGCGACAGCCGTGTGACGGCGAGGCATGCTTCCGGATCGTCTGCATTGACATGGAAGATCGGCAGTCCGAAGCCGCGTGCGACATCGCTTGAATAACGAGTAGAACGTGCATCCGATGGGTCAGTCGTAAAACCAACCTGGTTGTTCACGATGATGTGGAACGCACCGCCAATCCTGTAACCGCGCAGCTCCGACATGTTCAGCGCCTCGGGCACGACGCCCTGTCCTGCAAATGCCGCATCGCCGTGAATCAGAATCGCGAGCGTCAGAGTTTCGTTCCGCTCGAGCACCGGTTCCGTGCGATTGGTCTGCTTCGCGCGCGCCATGCCCGACACAACCGGATTCACAAACTCCAAATGGCTCGGGTTCGGCGACACGGAGACTGTGAGCGGTTCGCCGGACGTCGTCGCGTACGTGCCCTCGAATCCGAGGTGGTACTTCACATCCCCGGTGCCGGCCACGATTGCGTGCTTGCCCTCGAACTCGGAGATGATGCGCGTGTACGGCATGCCGAGCACGTGCGCGAGTGTATTCAGGCGTCCGCGGTGCGACATACCAATTATCACTTCGCGCGCGCCCTTCGTCGCAGCATGTTCGACCGCCGCATCCAGCATCGGCACCAGCATGTCGGTGCCCTCACCGGAGAAACGCTTCATGCCGAGATACGCGCGATGGATGAACTGCTCGAGCACTTCACCCTCCGTCAAACGGCTCAGCAGCCGGCGCTTCCGGTCCGCGCTCAGCGGCTGGCGATCGACACCGGATTCTATGCGCTCGCGCAGCCACTCGCGTCGCTCCGCTGCATCGAGGTGCTCGTACTCATAACCGACGGTTCCTGTGTACGTCTCCTTCAGCCACTCCAGCACATCCGCCATCGTCTCGCCGTGCGACTCGAGATCGAGCAACGATGCCGGCAACATCTCCAGCTCTTCTTTGTCGATTCCGTGATAGGACGGATCAAGAGACGGGGTGGGCGCGCGATCATCGCCTAAAGGATTCAAATGTGCGGCGAGGTGACCGTGTAGCCGGTAGGCATCGACGAGCTCGGCTGCGGCAACGGCGGCGCGGAGCTGATCTTCTGAAGCATCTTGAGGAATTGGTGCCGCAGCCGGCGGCGCTGCTGACACGCCTGGGTTCGTTTGCGTCTCGAAAAGCCTTCGCCAGGTCTCATCAACAGAGCCCGGACTCTTTACCCACTGTTCGTATATCTCCTGCGCGTAGCCTGAGTTATACGAATCGAACTGCTGGTCGATTTCCATCGATTCCCGTCCCGTCGTATGTCGCTCGGTGCCCATGTGGGAACCCAGCTATTAATACCCCTTCGCGCTACTCCCCGGTCCGAAACCAGCGCGCCTCCCGCCCCGGTTTTGTTGGATTATACCGGTTCCAGGACACCGAAGTCCAGCGTCCCTAATCCTTGTGCCGCCGCGCTTTGGGCGCTTCCTTGCCCGGATTCCTGTCTGACGGCATTTCTGGTGCGCGTGAAATCGCACCGGTGGGGAAGCTCCCGAAAGGGTTGACTCGGTCCCGGGGTTTGGACAGACTCTACCCATGCGAAAGCTTGTAGCTGCGTCGTGTACGGCGCTCGTCCTGGCCAGTTGCGCCCCGGAAAATGGAGCCGTGGACGCCGTCGTACGGATGGATTCGGTCCGTCTGGATGACAGCTCGCAGGCGCTGGTCGCGGCGATTGTACCGCAGATCCGGTCGGGCTTCGGCTTGGGAGCGTTGCGGCAGAACAAGTCTTCGGCGCAATTGGCGTTTGCAGGCGCAGGCCCGAGCTGGGTGGAGTACTTCGGCAGCGTGACGGGCAAAACGGCTACGGCCGAGCAGCGTACGCCGCTTCCTGCGTTTCTCGAGCGGACCAGTTCGAATCGGCGCATGCAGCGGTTCCGGTTCCGTTCGAAGGAGCGGGAGACGCGGGGGCGGATCCGTGAAGCGAACGCGTGGGGGGCCGACACCCAGGTTGTGGCGAGCGGCCCTCTTTCCGTTTTACGGGACC
>JBBQYT010000425.1:0-3242 GCA_038208385.1 Longimicrobiales bacterium
CGGATTTTTGCACCGTTTTTCCATTCCCCATTTTCACTCCACCGTTAAACTCGCCGCCCGCCGATCTGTACAAGTGCTGGTGCTGACATCACTTCGGCTGGTGCAGGCACGTCGGCTTCGAGGATCTCCTGAATCTGGCCAACCCCGCCAGCGCTGACTACGCGTGCCTGCTTCTCCGCATGATAGCTCGAGCGTACGAGCGGGCCCGACTCCACATGCCGGAAGCCCAGATCTTCCTCGCCTACACGCTTCCACTCGGCAAACTCGGCCGGCGTCACCCAGCGCGCCACCGGCGCGTGATGCTCGGACGGACGGAGATACTGGCCAAGCGTCAAAATGTCGACCGACGCCTTGCGCAGGTCTTCCATCGCCTGGCGGATCTCCGCCTGCCCTTCACCCATGCCAAGGATGATCCCCGACTTGGTGAGCATGCCCGGATCCATTCGCTTTGCAGCGCCCAGCAGCGAAATGCTGCGCCAGTAACGCCCACCCGGACGCGCCCACGGGTGCATCCGCTCGACGGTTTCGAGATTGTGGTTCAGAATCTCGGGCTTCGTCTCGACCACGAGGCGCAGCGCCTCTTCATCGCCCTTGAAGTCCGGAATCAGGACTTCTACGGTACACTCGGGGCGCATCTCGTGGCACTGGCGGATCGTCTCGGCGAAAACAGCCGAGCCGCCATCGCATAACTCATCACGATTGACGCTGGTGATCACAACATGGGTCAGCTGCAGCTCAGCGATGGCCTCCGCTACCCGGCGCGGCTCATCCCAGTCCAGCTCCGTCGGCATGCCGTGCGCGATCGCGCAGTACTTACAGGCGCGCGTGCAGACATCGCCCAGGATCAGGAACGTGGCGGTGCCGGCTTCCCAGCATTCGCCAATATTTGGACAGCCCGCTTCCTCGCAGACGGAGTGGAGCCGCTGGCCGCGCATCAACTGCTTCAGCCGCATATAATTAGGACCGCCCGGCGAGCGCACCTTCAACCAGGACGGCTTCCGGCTTCCGAGCGGAACAGCCTCGCCGTCCAGGATGGGCAGGCGCGCAGTACCCTTGGACCGCACGATCCCAGTATCCTTGCCCGTCGGCTGATAACCGCGGACCGTCTTATCCCCAGCGCTCATCCCGTACTCTCCCCAACGTTTCCCCTTAAAGGCCGCTTATCTTATTACCCGCGAGGGGTCCGATGCTAGACAGAAGGCGATGGTAAAGGAACTTACACGCCCACACCGCCCACCACCCCCAACCCACAACGCATTCCAAACGTCAGGAGTGCCAGCCCGTCAGAACATGCGCCAATGCACCAGAAAGCTCCGGATACCGAAACACGAACCCATTCTCCAGAAGTCGCGTTGAGCGAACGGAAGCTCCAAACAGCAGCATTTCGCGTCCCATTCCTCCCGGGATCGCATTCAAAACGAACTTTGGGACGGGAAGCCAGGCGGGTCTGTGCAAAGCCGACGCGAGCGCAACCGTGAACTGCGCATTGCTCACGACGCCAGGTGCCACGACGTTCACCGGACCCTCTAGATCGGCGCCGATGACGTGCAGAACCGCGCTTACGACGTCGTCGAGCGTTACCCAGCTGACCGGCTGCGTTCCATCTCCAAGTCGCCCACCAACTCCCAGGCGAAAAGGAAGCGCGAGCGGCGTTAATGCGCCCCCATGCTCACTCAAAACGGTCGCGAACCGCGTGCATACAACGCGAATGCCCGCGTCTCTTGCCGGGAACGTTTCGCGCTCCCATGCCTCGACCACCTCGGCCAGAAAGCCGTCACCGCGCGGACTCGACTCGTCGACAGGCGTCTCTCGATCGCCATAGAAGCCCGTTGCCGAGCCGGATACCAGAACTGCCGGTTTCTTTTTAAGCGATGTCAGCGTGCGCGCGAGCAGCGCAGTGCCTTTCACCCGACTTTCAAGAATCCGGCGCTTCTTTTCGTGCGTCCAGATTCCCGCAACGTTTTCGCCCGCCAGGTTCACGACAACATCGTGGCCCTCGAGCGCCGCCGCATCGATCTCGGCGCGCCTGGGATTCCAGCGAACAACACCAGGTCCACCGCTCCTCGACACAGGCGTTACTTCGTCACTGCGCTTGCGGAATTCCTCCGTCAGTGCCGTGCCGATCAAACCGCTTGCACCGGTGATCGCGATTCTCATCGCAATACGAACGTATCGTTATCGGTCGCGCTCGAGGATTACGTGATGGTCATGACCGTGACGCGCTTTCTCCTGGCCCGCTTCGTTGCGCTCTGATGCATCGTATTCGGTTTGTAGACGCGCCATCATCTCGGGCAGTCTGTCGAGCAGCCGCTTCGGTTCGCGCGGCGCGTGCTTGGCGAGCGCGTACGCAGTCATGAGCGGCATTACGATCGTCGTGTCTGCATAACAAACGACGGCGTCCGGTAATTTGGACGGATCGATCTTGCCCCAGCTCACGGCTTCCGCCGGCGTTGCTCCCGAAAGACCGCCAGTATCGGGACGTGCATCCGTGAACTGCAGGAAATAGTCGTGTCCCTTCTCATCGATGCCGAGCACTTCCTGAATCTGCGGCTCTGTCTGCAGTATGAAATTTTTGGGGCTGCCGCCACCGAAAATCAGCACTGCGGACTTGCCACCGCGTCGCTTTGCATCGAGCACGATCGACGCGGTTTCATTTACGTCTGCGCTCACATCGAACATTAGCTTGTTGCCCTGCAGTGCACCCGCGGCCACGTTCATGCCGATCGATGAATCGCCCGGCGATGACGTGTAGACCGGTACATCGTATTCATAACATGTCGCAAGCAACGACTTGCCGGTCTGTCCTAGTGCCTTCGATCGCTCCGCGATGTATTTCCCGCAGAGGTGGTGAAATTCTGCACTCGACATCGTGCGCTGGAATTCCGGCGCCTTGATAATGCGGCGGAAGAACGCATCCGTATCGAGCAATACGCTGTAGTCGAAGAAGATGTCATAGATGCGGACGACCTCCTCTTCGCGCAGCGTGATGTCCGACACGAACGGGTTGCCCTGTCGCATGTCCAGTCCGAGTCCGAAGTGTGCGTCGTGATACAGATTCGCGCCGGTGGAAATGATCCAGTCGATGAAACCGGCCTGCATGAGCGGAATCAGGGAGGAGATCCCGAGACCGGCCGGTGTGAGAGCGCCGGTCAGCGTGATACCGACAGTAACGTCCGGGTCGAGGCACTTCTTCGTCAGGAGCTGGGCGGCCTCCCGCAGACGGGCGCCGTTATAGGCGAGCA
>JBBQYT010000426.1:0-3239 GCA_038208385.1 Longimicrobiales bacterium
ACGTGCGCAGTCGCGGCGAGTTCAGGTACGTCGTCGCAACCGAAGTGAACGATCCCGTGTGGCAACCCGAACTCCCGCTCGTCATTGCCGGACCGCGGATGTCGCTTGCACTGCTGACGGGAGCCCTCATCGGCAATGATATGGTCGACGGAAAAACTGTCTTTCCGGCCGTCGATCTTCACAAGCGAGTTGCTGTGACGATCCGTGCGAAGCTGCTCGATGCGTCAACCGCGAACGTCGCAGGCGTGCTGCGCGGAACCGACCCGAAACTGCGCGATGAGTATGTCGTCTATACTGCACACTACGATCATCTCGGCATCAGCGCACCCGATGAGCGCGGCGACTCCATCTACAACGGCTTTTCCGACAACGCCGCCGGCGATGCAATGCTCCTGGCCATTGCACAGGCAATGCTCGTGACCCCACCAAAGCGTTCAGTCCTCTTTCTGTTCGTGACCGGCGAGGAAGTCGGTCTGCTCGGATCATCCTACTTCGCAGCGAATCCGCCGATACCCAAAGACAAGATCGTCGCGAACATCACGCTCGATGGGGGCGCACCGTCCGGCCTGCCGCTCGACTGGCGCGTTGCAGGCGGCACATCATCTACTTTAGGCGATGTCGCATCGCGCGTTGCTGCGAAGCATGGCTGGACAGCCACGAGCAGTGCAGCATCGCCAAACACGGACTACTGGCCCTTCCTGCGTATTGGCGTGCCTGCCATCTTCATTGTGCCAGGCAGCAACTGGGAGGGCATTACGACGACGCAGCGCGAAGCGCTCCAGCGGCGCTGGGATCATTATCACCAGGCGGCTGACGAATGGTCTGCTGTATTTCCGTTCAGAGGCGTCCAGCGCTACGCACAGCTGGCGCTCGAGATCGGACAGGAGGTTGCGAACACCCCTGAGAGGCCCGCCCTGCTGCCCTCCGAAGACCCAGCACTGGCCCACTGACCACCGCTTGCACCGCACGCTCGGCGCACTAGCTTGATCAGGCGCGGACACGCGTCAGCAGTGAGACAACGGGCCTGAATCGGGAGTGATGTATGGCAAAGGCGGAGCGTAGCGCGGAAGCGCGCTGGTCGGGTGATCTGGCGCACGGCAAGGGAACGGTAAAGGTTGCGAGCGGTGCCTTCAGTGAGCTTCCGGTTACGTGGGCATCGCGCGTGGAGCGTTCGGACGGCAAGACGAGTCCGGAAGAATTGATTGCTGCAGCACATTCAACGTGCTTCTCAATGGCATTTTCGCACGAGCTCGCGCAGGCCGGCCACGCACCAACCCAGCTTGATGTAAAAGCGACGTGCACAATCGATCAGGTCGCAGGCGGTTTCGCGATCACGACCATGCAGCTCGATGTCACCGGCGATGTGCCGGGGATCGACAACACGACGTTCGTGGCAATAGCCAACAAGGCAAAGGTCGGCTGCCCGGTATCGAAAGCGCTTGCCAACAATGTGCAGATCAACCTGAACGCGAAGCTTAAATCGACTTAACGATTGCGAGCGGCCGCCGCGAATCGCTCGACGATCGCGGCGACCGTCTCGATCTTCCCAATTCCCGCAACACTTTTGCCCGCCTGAAAATACTCGCTGTACGCTGATCCCTCCTGCGATGAGTGCTTCAACTTCCACGCAGACTGCAGAGTATACAACAGTCGCATCAGATGCTTTGTCCGATGACCGCGCAGCAACCTGCGCGCAATCCAATTCGACTTCGTGCCCATCTTCTCAATGTACGGCGTATTGATTACCGCGAGCGGAACGCCCGTGACCTTCTCCGTCAGCACAATGTCGGACTCACCCGCACCAAGAATCGCCTGCTTGTAGTCATCGTGCACGCGACATTCCTGCGTCGCAATGAAGCGCGTGCCCATCTGCACCGCCGCGTAACCCATGTCCAGAGCGCGCACGAACTCTGCTTCGTCACCAACGCCTCCCGCACAGACGAGCGGCAGCCCCAGATTGCAAAGCTCATCGATCAGCTCCTCCGCCGACTTCTGACCCGCATGACCGCCCGCACGATTGTTCACACCAATCAATCCATGAACACCCGCATCGATCGCCTTCATTGCCCATTTGCGCTCCGTCACGTCGTGGTAAACAATCCCGCCCGACGGCGAAACACGATCCACAATCCAGCGCGGATTCCCGAGCGACGTGACAAAAAACCGGATGTTGTTCTCGAGCGCGATATCCACCCACTTCACCATCCGCTCCCGATACACCTTCACAGACTTCTCCGCAATCACGTTCAATCCGATGGGATTGGTCGTTGCACTGCGAATCAGCTGCAGGCCCTTCTCGAACTCGTGCCCGTGCACATACACCATTGACGTGGGCTGTATCACTCCCATCGCACCCGCCGCGGATGCAGCCGCAACAAGCTCGGGATTGCTGCACGGATACATCGCACCGCAGATCAGCGGCACACGCACACCAACCTGTCGCGTGAACGAAGTGTCCAGACCCGGCGCGGTCACGTCGCTCATGCAGGACCCAAAAGCCAGAACGCCTTCACTCGCGCCACCACTTCCCCCGACGCATCGCGTATCACAGACTCGATCATGTGCTCCGCTCGTACAGTTGTATCAGGCACATTACAACGACACTCCGCTATCACTGTCCCGCGCGCCTTCTTCGTAAACTCGATCGACAAACTCTTCAAAATAAACCGCACACCATCCGGCAACGCATACGAAAACGCCAACCCCGTCGTGAACTCACCCAGATTCATGAGCGCAATCGCATGAATCGACCGCAAATGATTCCGCACAACCCTCCTGTCACGCATCTGCACACGCGCATGCCCCGGCCCCAGCTCCAGCACGAGTGGCTTGATGGTCCCCGTGTAGGGAACCATCACACCCATCATTCTGCTGAAAAGCTGCTTGCCTAGCGGCAGCGTCCTGAATCGCTCCCAGCTCTCCCGTACACGAGTGCCAATTGACTTGGCCATGGGCCCCCTCGCAATGAGTTTCACTTCCCGAAAAATACAACGGAAAAGCGTTCACCGCAGAGTCACAGAGTCACGCAGAGGCCGCGCAGAATGAAACGACAATTCTTTACTCGGCGAACCTCAGCGGGACTCACAGCCTCTGCGGTGAATCTTTTCCAGGTGAAGGAGCAATCGGGATAGGGGAGCGTGAGTGATCCTCACGCTTCCCCTCCCACACCACCGTACGTACGGGTCCGTATACGGCGGTTCGGAAAGTTGGGGTCAGAGCGGCGCAAGCCGCGGAATGCC
>JBBQYT010000427.1:0-3238 GCA_038208385.1 Longimicrobiales bacterium
GTCGGCGGCAGAGCGCACTCTGAACGTGTTGCTCGGGCAGACGCCGATGGCTGTGATGCGCGGCCGCTCGCTCGCGGACGTGCTCCAGACAATCACTGTGCCGGACTCGGTGCCCGCACCGCTCCTGGCTCGGCGACCCGACATGGAGGTTGCCGAACGCTCAATCGCGGCAGCGAACGCACGCGTCGGTGCGGCGGAAGCCGCACATCTCCCGGCCATCAGCATCATTGGCTCCGCGGGAACACAGGCCGGCACTCCCGACAACGTATTTGGAACGAACACGAACATCTACCAGCTGCAGGCCGGCTTTTCAGTGCCACTGTTCAACAACGGACGCTCGAGCAGCCAGATAAAGGTCGAGCGCGCACGCACATCGGAAGCACGCTCGTTCTACGAGCAGACTGCACTCAATGCAATGCGCGAAGCGAGCGACGCACTCACCGGCATTCGCACGACGCGGGATGAAGTTGCAGCCAATGCTTCGCGCGTTGCGTCACTGCGCGCAGCGTTGAACCTTGCGCGCCTCCGCTACGACGCCGGTCTTGCGCCGTATCTGGACCTGCTCGATGCACAGCGCAGCCTGTTCGGCGCCGAGCTCGCACTCAGCCAGGCCCAGCTGCGCCAGCTCACCGCCGTCATCGTGCTGTACAAGGCAATCGGCGGCTCGTGGGCGACGTCCTGACATGCGCATTCCACTGTCCGTTCTCGACCTGGCCCCAATCGGATCCGGTTCGACTGCAACCGATGCACTGCGCAATTCGGTCGCGCTCGCACAGCACGCAGAGCGACTCGGCTACGTGCGCCACTGGTTCGCCGAACACCACGGCATGCCGAGCATCGCAAGCTCATCGCCTGAAATACTCATTGCACACATAGCCGCGAACACGGACCACATACGCGTCGGGTCGGGCGGCATTATGCTCCCGAACCACGCGCCACTTCGCATTGCGGAAGCTTTTCACACGCTCGAAGCACTACATCCGGACCGCATCGACCTCGGTGTCGGACGCGCGCCCGGAGCGGACCGTGCAGCGATGGCCGCAATGCGACCCTTCGATTCCGAGCAGTTCCCCCAACAGCTCGCCGAAATGTATTCGCTCTCGCGCGGCGACTTCCCGCCCGGACATCCGTTTTATGGCGTACGCGCAGTCCCCGCAGACGTACAGCTGCCGCCCGTCTGGCTGCTCGGATCCAGTGGCGCAAGCGCACAGCTCGCGGGCTCGCTCGGGATGGGCTACAGCTTCGCACGACACTTCAGCCCGACGCCGCCCGGACCTGCATTCGACATGTATCGCGACAGCTTCCAGCCGTCCGGGCGCTTTCCCGAGCCGCACACGATTCTCGCAGTCTCCATCGTCGCCGCCGAAAGCGATGACGAAGCGAATTTTCTTGCGGGCTCGCTCGACCTCTCGTGGATACGATTCCGTCGCAGCGAGTTCAAGCCGATCCCATCGCCCGAAGAAGCTGCTGCATACGCGTGGACACCACAGGAACGTGACTTTGCCGCAGAAAATCGCGCGCGTCACTTCATTGGCGCGCCGTCGACATTCTTGCCGCAGCTCGCTGCGCTTGCGGAAGAGACCGGCGCAAGCGAAATCATGGTCAATACGATGGTTCATGGACACACAGAACGACTCGCCTCGTACTCTCTGCTGGCAAAAGCCTGGAGCGGCGATTGACGGATCTGCGAAAACAGTTCGGCGACATCGACGTCTACCTGTTCGACCAGATTCTGCGTGGGCGGATTCCTGCGGGCCAGACAATCTTCGACGCGGGCTGCGGCACAGGCCGCAACATCGCTTATTTCCTGGGCGAGGATTATCGCGTATTCGGGGCCGATGCGAATGCCGGCGCGATCGCGCAAGTCCGCCAGCTCGCTGCCGAAATCGCGCCCGATACACCCCCAGATGCATTCCGCCTCGAGCCCATTGAGGCAATGAGCTTCGATGATGCAATCGCAGACGTCGTCATCAGCAGTGCAGTCCTGCACTTCGCACGCGACGAGGCACACTTCTCGGCAATGCTGAGCGGGAGTTGGCGTGTTTTGCGACCGGGCGGCATCTTCTTCTGCAGACTGGCGGGCGTTACCGGACTGGAAGGACAACTGCGCCCGCTCGGCGGACGGCGCTACATCCTGCCGCACGGATCGGAATGGTTTCTGACCGATGAGGCGATGCTGCGCAATGCAACAACAGACCTTGGCGGCGAGCTGCTCGACCCACTCAAGACGACAGTCGTGCACGGACACCGCTCGATGACAACATGGGTCGTCCGCAAACACACCTGAAGCAACACCCTCACAACACTCAAGGTGCCGATGGCGATCGAGCTCGGACTGATCGAAGGATTCTACGGCAAACCGTGGACATGGCAGGAACGCGCAGACACAATCGCATTCCTCGCCCCGCACGGCTACCGTTTCTTTCTCTACGCACCCAAAGCCGACACTTTCCTGCGCCGCCGCTGGCAGGAACGCCATTCCGACGAAGATGCTCAGGAGCTCGCGCAACTTGCCGCCGTGTGCAGCGCCCTCGATGTACGATTCGGCATCGGCCTCAGCCCCTACGAAATCTTTCTCGCATTCGATGGTGCAGCAAAGGATGCACTCGCACAAAAGCTCGCCTTCTTTGACGAGCTCGGCATCCAGGACCTCGCCATTTTGTTCGATGATATGCGCGGCGACGTCCCGCGACTCGCAGAAAAACAGGCAGAAATCGTGCAGTACGCAGCCAGCCGGACATCAGCAAGCCGCGTGATCGTGTGTCCGAGCTACTACACCGACGATCCAGTGCTCGACCGCGTTTTCGGACAACGCCCCCCCAACTACCTGAAACAGCTCGGACAACTGCTCGACGCGAGCATCGAATTTTTCTGGACCGGTGAAGAAGTCTGCTCGCGCGAATTCTCGACCGGACACCTCCAGCGCGTCGCTGAAGAGATCGGTCGCAAGCCATTCCTCTGGGACAACTATCCCGTAAACGATGGACAGCGGATGTCCCAATACCTGCACGTGCGTGGCTTCACAGGACGCCCATCATCCATGCAGGACTGCATCGCAGCACACGGCGTAAATCCCGCGTTGCAGCCAACACTCACACGAATCCCTGCACTCACCCTCGCCGACAGCTACAACGACGGCAGCGCGTACGAGTACGGAGCTGCTCAGCTGCGCGCGGCAATCAAAGTGCTCGGAGAAGACACAGGCAGGATGCTGCACAATGACACACTGGTACTGCAG
>JBBQYT010000428.1:0-3229 GCA_038208385.1 Longimicrobiales bacterium
AGTGATCGAGCAGCCGGCGCTGGCCATCCGACCATCGCATATAATTGGCTTCATTGCAGCTGTACAGACGCGCGCCCGGCGTCGGAATCGTGATGTTCGGATGACTCAGCAGGAACTCGCCGATGGATGGGTCGAGCGTGAAGCCGTGCACGCCGACGCCCGTCGAATACACGAGCATCGTCGATGATCCGTAAACGACGTATCCCGCCGCAATCTGCCGCTTGCCCTGCTGCAGACAATCTTCCGAGCAGCCGCGCGGCGAATTCGAAACCTTGTGATGAATCGAGAAGATGGTCCCGACGGATACGTTTGCGTCGATGTTCGATGAGCCATCGAGCGGATCGTAGAGCAGACAGTAGTGACCCGTCGGAAAGCGATCCGGAATCGGCAGAATGTCTTCCGCTTCTTCCGATGCCATGCAGCACAGCGTGCCGCCGTGGTCGAGCGCCTGGAAGATCACTTCGTGGGCATAGAGGTCCAGCTTCTTCACTTCTTCGCCGTGCACGTTCGTGCGGTCCGTACCGCCGAGAATGTCGACGAGGCCGGCCTTGTTGACCTCCCGCGAAATCAATTTTGCAGCGAGCGCAATTTCATACAGGATGTTGCTGAATGCGCCGGTCGCTTCAGGATACTGTCTCTCCTGTTCGACGATGTGACGCTCGATCGTAACGACTGCCGGCATGTCTGCCTCCGTTGTTTGCTTCGTTAACGATCAGGCGTTCTCGGCCTCGCGCGCTTCGACTTCGTACGGATTCTGCTCGTACCCGTAACGGACGTGATTCAACACGTACCTCACGGGAAATGCGAACGGACTCTCCTGCCACTGTCGCACGTGCGCAAGCTCGTGATTCACAAGTCGCGCATCGATGTCGACGCCTGGATCCACCACGATCGTGCGTCCGAGCGTCACCGCTGCAGCAGGACCACCCATACCGGAAAACAAACCGCCAAGGTACGGGATCAATCTCCCGACTCGAACGCTCACACCCTCCGGTAGTGCTACAGGCGACGTCGCTTCGCGCCGCACGAACGCACGCAGCAGGGTTGTCATCATCGCGCGGTCGTCACTGCCATGTGACCGCTCCGTGACACCCGCACCGCGATGGTGCCCCGCTCATCCGTCCGCAACACTCGCACATGCTCCGCTTCCAAACGTGCAATCGTCAACGGCGATGGATGACCATACCGATTGCGCCGTCCTACAGAAATCAAACCCACTTCAGGCGATGCCGCAGCGAGCAGCTCTTCCGAGCTCGAGCCCGCGCTCCCGTGATGCCCGACTTTCAGAAGCTGAGCCGAGAGACCCGCGCCCTCACGGGCGACGACTCGCCGCTCCACGTCCATCGGAGCATCGCCGAGAAAGAGCGCGCCAAATCCATTATACGTCAACCGGAAAACGACCGAAAATTCGTTCGCATCGTCAGATCCGTCAAGCGACTCGTCCCCGCGGTTCAGAAACGTCAGGACGATGTCATCGAGGCGAAGCTCCCGGCCCTCGGCTGAAGCGAGCCATTTTTCATGGCGGGCCGCAGCGGACCGAATGAGCTCCAGATACATCGGCGCCCCGTACGGGACCGCAGGATCCACGATCAGACCGACCGGCAGCGCCTCGAGCACAGCCTCCGCCCCTCCAATATGGTCTGCGTGAGGGTGACTCAAAACAAGCACGTCCACCCTCCTCGCCCCGTGACCCTTGAGGAACGGCACTACCCTGCTCCTTCCTGCATCAAAGTCCGGACTCCGCGGGCCGGCGTCCACCAGGATCCAATGCCCACCGGGCGTTTTGATGGCCAGGGCATCTCCCTGCCCCACATCGATCGCATAAATCTCGAGATCGCCGGAGGCGAAACCCTGGCCGACCGCGGGCAGGACCAGTACCAGCGAGCACGCGACGGCACTTCCTGCGATCCAGCGGACGCGGCTTCGCGGCATCTCGTTCGCAACAAAGAGTGCGATGAGGACGGCACCTGACCAAACCCAGGCGACAAATGGCGACACGTCAGCGTGACCGCCCGGAATCGCCGTGGCGATCGCCGCTACGCGGTCGAGCGCCAGAAGGAGAGCGCCGCATCCGGCGGCCAGGAACGTCGCCGCAGCCTGCGAGACAAACGACACGATCATTGTAAGTACCAACGCAGGTACGGCGAGTCCTGCAATCGGCACGGCGGCGAGGTTGGCGAGCACGCCGATGGGCGCAACGCGCCCGAAATCGATTGCAGCGATGGGCGTCGTCAGCGCAGTTGCGGCAAGACTAGTCGCGAGCGCGTCGCGCAGCCCGCGCGGTATTTTCTTCGGGAGAAGCGACGCTGCGGGCGCGCGCAGCCATAGAATGCCGAGTATCCCGGCGAACGAAAGCTGAAAGCCCGCGTCGGCAGCGGCGAGAGGGTCGAACGCAAGAATCACGAGTGCGCTTGTCGCGAGCAGCGCGCATGGATTGCTCGGTCTCTGCAGCGCGCGTGCGAAAAGCAGCAGCAACACCTGTATGACGGAGCGGACCGCGGGATACGGCGCGCCGAGAAACAGCACGTAAGCGATGCTCGTGAGCGCCGTTACGATCGAGCTGGTCTGCACCGGCAGGCGCAGCACGTTGCACAGAAGCAGCGCGCTGCCGGCAATCATCATCACATGGCTGCCGCTGATCGCGAGCAGGTGACTGAGACCGGACGCGGCGAAGCGGTCGCGCAGGTCACGGTCCAGCACGTCCGTGCGCGCGAGCAGCAGCGCATCGGCCATCGCCCACTGTTTTCCGAACAGCGCGCGCACGCGCCGCTCCGCACTCCCGCGCCACCGGAGCAATGCGGAGCCTTCGCCCAGGTTCACAACGAGCGGTGCAATCGTGTCGAGCGCGAGCACACCGGCAAACGCGCCTCCACGTTGGCCGTCCCCGGCCCACCATGTGCCGCTGATGCGTGCTGGCGCGCCCGCGCCGATCTGCCTCGGCACGAGCGCCGTGGTGCGAACGCGAATGGCGGCTCTGCACACGCCACTCCTCTGACCGATCGAGTCGAGCGCAAACACCGCGCTCGCACCGGGAAGTGGCAGCGCGGTGAATGCACCAAAAGCGACGACATGCCGGCCATCGGGCAGGCCAGCCCTGCAGTCCGTGCGCGCGCGTACGCGCGCGCTCTCACCACACGCGACGCCGCTCAGTACAAACGTGAGGAGCGCGAGCTCCTGTCCACCAATCCGCGCGAAAGCGAGGACTGCGCAGAATGCGCACAGCGCAATG
>JBBQYT010000429.1:0-3229 GCA_038208385.1 Longimicrobiales bacterium
GATGTGCCTGCGCCACGCACGGCAAAGAACCGGATGGCGACGCCCAGCACCAGCAGAAGCAGTAGCAACAGCAGCAGGAAGCCCGCGGACATGGTTTGCTCTCCGACTTGTGTGTCTCGTGACGTTGTGGCTGAGGATAGACGGCGGGTGAATCGAAAAGCTCTTCAGGTTGGTGCAGGCAGCGTGGGCAAATAAGCGATGTTCAGCGGAGAGATGTCAAGAACGCAGTGTTATGAAACAGAATGATGGTTTTGCAGCCTGTAGATGTGTAATGAAACGAGCGGGAACACGCGTTTAGCTTCGGCGATCGGTGATGATCTGCTTCAGCTCGGCAAGGTAGGTGAGCGCCTGCATGGGGGTCATCTGGTCGATCTGCAGTCGCCGCAGGCGCTCCAGAATCGCAGCTTCGGCTTCCTCGAACAACGAAAGCTGTGACAGCGCGGTCGCGCTGCTCAGCTCCGGCGAAGTGGAGCCGCGCATACCGCCTTCGACGCCGCTCTCGAGTGTTCTGAGCAGATCCCGCGCACGCGTGATGACGGTCCCGGGAAGTCCGGCAAGACGCGCGACATCGACACCGTAGGAGCGGTCGGCACCGCCCGGTGCGATCGAATGCAGAAATACAATCTCTTCGCCGACCTGCCGCACGCTCACGTGGCTGTTGAATACGCCCGGCATCAGCTCCTGCAGCTGCGTCAGCTCGTGGTAGTGCGTCGCGAAAATCGTTTTTGCGCCGATCTTTACATGGATGAACTCGGTGATCGCCCATGCGATACTCACACCGTCGTACGTCGCGGTGCCGCGTCCAATCTCATCGAGGAGAATCAGCGAGCGCTTCGTAGCGGAGTGCAGGATCGAAGCTGCTTCCGTCATCTCAACCATGAACGTCGACTGGCCGCGCACGAGATTGTCGGACGCACCCACGCGCGTGAAGATCCGGTCACACAGTGCGATGCGGGCGCGCGTCGCGGGCACGAACGATCCGATTTGTGCGAGCAGCTGGATCAGACCGACCTGGCGCAGCAGCGTCGACTTACCGGCCATGTTCGGGCCGGTGAGGATCATGATGCGTGCATCTTCATCGAGGTGTACATCATTCGGGATGAATTCCTCGCGCGGCATCATCGTTTCGACGACGGGATGACGGCCACCAATGATCGACATCCCGTAGCCCGTGTGCACTTCGGGGCGCACGTACGAGCGCCGTTCCGCAAGCTGTGCGAGTCCACCCAGCACATCGAGCGTCGCAATGCGCATTGCGCTTTCCTGAATGCGCGCCATGTGCTCGCCGACGCTCTTCCGCAAGTCCGAGAACAGCTGCGACTCGAGCGTGCCGATGCGTTCTTCCGCGCCGAGCACTTTCGCTTCCCACTCCTTCAGCTCGGGCGTTACGTATCGCTCTGCATTTGCCAGTGTTTGCTTTCGCTCGTAGTCCGCAGGCAGAACCTTGTCTGCGTTTGCGCGCGTCACCTCGAGGTAATAACCGAAGACTTGATTATAGCCGACTTTCAGCGAGGCGACTCCCGACCGCTCCCGCTCGCGCTGCTGCAATGCTGCAATGAAGTCGCGCGCGCCATCGCGCGCGGTACGCAGCTCATCAAGCTCGGCATTGAATCCGGCTCGGATCACTCCGCCATCGCCTAACTGAGCAGGCGGATCATCAGCCAGCCCGCTGGCGATCAGGGCACCGACATCCGCAAGCACGTCTGTCGTGTCGCGCAACGCGCCGAGGTACGGACTCGCTGCACCGTCGAGCGAGCTGCGCACTTCCGGCAAACGCGCAATCGAATCGGCGAGCGCCTTCAGCTCGCGTGGTGTCACACGCGCAGCACCAACCTTCGCAGCGAGTCGCTCTAGATCGCGAACTTCCTTGAGCTCCGTGCGCATCTTCCTGCGCATGGGCGCATGCTCGACCAATTCTGCAACTGCATCCTGGCGCGCCCAGATCGGCGCGGGCTCGATCAACGGACGCAGTACCCAGCGTCTCAGGAGACGCGCGCCCATTGGCGTCAGGGTCTCATCGATGACTTCGATCAGCGTTCCTGCACGACTTCCACCACGTCCCGCATCCGATCGCAATGGTTCGACAAGCTCGAGATTGCGTCGCGTCATTTCATCGAGCGCCATGCCATCGCCCTGGCGTTCGATGCGTGGCGCACGCAAAGGCTCGAGTCCTGTCGGCTGTACTTCCGCAACGTACGCGAGCAGGGCACCGAGTGCTGCGATCAGCGCATCATCGCCAATCTGAAAGCCAAAACCCTCCAGCGCGTGCAGACGATACCGCCGGCGCAGCTCTTCTTCGCCGCGTTCCGGATCGAACATCCAGTCCGCGCGATACGTGCGATTGAACGACTCGAGAACTGACAACGCGCGCTGATCCCAGCTTTGCGGGAGCAGCAATTCCGCGGGCTCGAGGCGGGCGAGGTCCTGTTCGAGAAGTATTTCGCTCGTTGTTGTGGCGAGGACTTCACCAGTGGAGATGTCGACGGCGGCAAGCGCCATTTCGCCCGTACGGGACTGCGCGATCGAGACCAGAAAGTTGTTGCGGCCTGCGGACAGCAGTGTGTCGGATAGTACGGAGCCCGGCGTCACGGTCTCGGTGACCGCGCGCCGAACCAGACCCTTCGCCTCGGCCGGGTCTTCGATCTGCTCGCAGATCGCAACGCGCCGACCCATGCGCACGAGCTTCTCGAGATATTCGTCGCGCGCGCGCACCGGCACGCCCGCAAGGGGAACATTGGAGGCACCGCCGTTGTTGCGACTCGTCAACGTGAGCCCCAACAGGCGCGCGCCCTCCTCCGCGTCCTCGAAGAACATCTCGTAGAAATCGCCGACGCGCATGAAGATGAGCGCGTCCGGGTGACGCGACTTCGCGTCGCGCCACTGCTGCATCAAGGGGGTTTCTTCTGGGCGCGGCATCCGTGCGCGGGTCAGCGAAATAAGGGCGGAATCGAGCCCTTAAGGTAGCTGATCAGGGCAGAACCGTCGATGCGGACTTGAGCAGCGGATACGGATTCACGGGCTTCGTGTCCCACCAGTGCTCACGGTCCGCGGGAACGCGGCCGATGCGCAGGTGCAGGTGCGGCGAGCCAATGACATCGCCTGATTTCCCAACGTACCCAAGCAAATCCCCGCGCTGAACCGGTTGGCCTTCACGCAGACCCTCCGCGTACCGGCTCAAGTGCGCGTAGTAAAAAACGAACTTCCCGGACTCGTCCAGCAGGTGCACCGT
>JBBQYT010000430.1:0-3221 GCA_038208385.1 Longimicrobiales bacterium
ATGAACAACTTCCTTCGCGCAGTCCTCGCCTCGTGCGCGCTTCTTTTTGGCACGACCACTCAACTGCCGGCACCGCTGGCAGGCGAGACTTCCGTGTGCGCGGTCAGCGCGGCGTCGTGCGGATCAATCGAGTCCGCGACACAGTTGCACGTGGCCCGCGCTTCAGTATCCACGGGCCTCGAGCACATCGCCCGCGAGCGGCTGCGCACGCCTGCAACGCCGCACTACCGTCGCGCGGGCAATTCACCGGTTCGTTCTCATGCAGCCGCGAGCGCGGCACTGGTCCGGCACACTTCTACTCTGCGCCTTTCATTTGCCGCCGAGCTGAGCGACGCGGCATCTGCACACAGCAGCTCTCCGAGCACTGGCCCTCCCGCGATTCTTCGAGCGTAAAAGTCATTCGCAGTTTGACAAACCCAATGGCGTGGCCGCGCATCGGTCACGTTCACTGACTTTATCTTGAACATTCGCGGAGGTTTTTCGTGTGGCCATACATCGCACTGTTGCAGGAACCGGCATCATCGTTGACGCTGATGAGAGTCATAGAGGATATACCGCACGATCCGGCTGCGATCTTCGTCTACTGCTTCACGGCCGTGTCGTTGTATCTGATCTGGCAGGGAAGTGTCGGAGGAAATGCAGCGCACGAGAATCGATCGTCTTCCGGGACCGTTGCGAACCGTTCGGATTCTCCGGCCTAGACGGATTCGTGTAACCGGCAAACTGCTTGCGTAGACACACGTTTCAAGCGCTCCCACAGTGGGTGCGGTCCTGTGCCGCCCCTGTGGGAGCGCTTAAAACGCAAGCCTCGCAGGACCTAAAGCTACTAATGCCCGCTGACAGGATGTGGACGATAAGGGGCTTCGACCAAAGCAATCTCTTCCGCACTCAAAGTCACGTCCACGGCTCGAATTGCAGCATCAAGGTGAGCCATTTTCGTTGCACCCACGATCGGCGCCGTCACAACCGGATTCGACAACAGCCATGCGAGTGACACTTCTGCAGGAGTAATCCCGCGCTTTTCGGCGACGCCCTGCACCGCTTCCACGACCTCCCAGTCGCCTGGCTCGCCGTACAGTTTGTGACCGAACTCATCGGTAGCCGCGCGCGTTGTCGATGTGCGGTCCTGCATTGATGTACGTGCGCCGGCGAGCATGCCGCGCGCGAGTGGTGACCACGGGATAACGGCGATGCTTTCTGCAGCGCACAGCGGAATCATCTCGCGCTCTTCTTCGCGATAGATCAGGTTGTAGTGGTTCTGCATCGACACGAAGCGCGCCCAGCCGTTTTGTTCGGACGCGCTCAGCGCCTGCGCAAACTGCCACGCCCACCCCGAGCTTGCGCCGATGTAGCGGACTTTCCCGCTGTACACGAGATGATCGAGCGCTGCGAGTGTTTCGTCGATAGGCGTATTCGGATCGAAGCGATGGATCTGATAGAGATCGATCGTGTCGACGCCGAGTCGCTTCAGACTGGCTTCGCACCCCTGCTGGATATGTTTCCGTGACAGGCCGGACATGTTCGGCGCCGAGCTGAATGGAAAGAACACCTTCGTCGCAAGAACGATCTCTTCCATTTTTGCGTATTGGCGCAGCGCGCGACCCGTCACCTCTTCGCTTACGCCGAGCGAGTACATGTCTGCGGTGTCGAAGAAGTTGATGCCGGCTTCGACAGCGCGCTGGAAAAACGGCAGTGCATCACCTTCATCGAGCACCCAGGGCCGCCACCTGGATGTGCCGTAACTCATGCAGCCGAGGCATATGCGGGAAACTTTGACGCCGGTACGTCCAAGCTGTGTGTATTGCATCTGGATCTCCGTGTTTGTCTCGTGCGATCTCCCGAAAGCCACGTTGCGGGCAGAATCGTAACCTGTTCCGATCATGCTGGAAACGTCCCGCACAAACTTGCGGTCTCGGGCGTCCAATGGTTGTGCACGGCCCGTGCGTTGTAAGGGCCACGACGAGATGGACGGCTCGAGCTCGTCAGTAGCATCGAACGCGGGCGGTCGTTTCATGCACGGAGTCGTTTCCGCATTCACCGATGTGGACAGAAATGGCAATCGCGTGTTCTCGGAGCCGCTGATTGTGGGAACGGCGGCGGGTGCGGCCGTGCCGCTGATGTGGCAACCGCAATACGGCGTGGGTGATGCGGCTGCCAGCGCTGCACTCACAATCGGGCTTTCCGCCGCCGGCAATGTGCTGCGCGAGTATATCTCCTGGTGGCCGTAACCGCGCAGCTATTCCCGCTTTTCGTCACGCCCTGCCCTCTCCTCGGCCCGCATGCGTTGTGGGCGAGGAACAAAAACGCGAGCATGGCAGATATGAAGATTCCTTCGAGCCGAATCGCCCTGCTCGTCGCCACACTGCTCGCGTCCGCATCCTGCCAGGCACGTCAGAATGTCACTTCGCTGCCGGCGCGGCAGCTTCGCTTCAACGTGATGTTCGTCGGCAACAGCCTCACTTACACGAATGACCTGCCGGGCACGCTCGTCGCCATTGCACACCAAAACGGAGACAGCATCCGCGTTGCGATGGCTGCGTTGCCGAATTACGCGCTCATCGATCATTTCCACGGTGGCAGCGACGCTGAAAAGCTGATTGCGCAGGGTGGCTGGGACTACGTCGTGCTGCAGCAGGGACCGACATCACTTGGAATCAACCGCGACTCGCTGATTCTCTGGACGGGAATGTTCGACGAGCGAATTCGCGCAGTGCACGCTCGCACCGCACTGTACATGGTGTGGCCATCGAGCGATCGCATGCAGGACTTCGACAGCGTCGTGCAATCCTACGCGCTTGCGGCTGAATCGGTGAATGGCGTTCTGATGCCTGTGGGCACTGCGTGGCGCAAGGCGTGGGCGATCGATTCACACGTTGCACTGTATGGTCCGGACGGATTCCATCCCTCCGAGCTCGGCACTCTCCTTGCCGCGTTCGTGATGTACGAGAAAGTCACGACACACGACGCGCGCTCGCTTCCCGCGCAGGCCTTCGTGGGCGCACGCGTGTTCGATGTGCCCGCAGCTACGATTCGACTCCTGCAGCGCGCAGCCCACGAAGCGAACGAGACTTCCTAAAGCTCCCAGCTGAAGCCGGCGGCACAGAACAGCTGCTCGAATGCAGCTTCGTCTCCCGTGCGCACACGGAGTAGAACATCATCGTCGTCCGCATGATCCAGCGCATTGTGCATTCACGAATCTACATCGGGAAGTGACACTCAGT
>JBBQYT010000431.1:0-3215 GCA_038208385.1 Longimicrobiales bacterium
TCGAAGTCCTGGAGATGCGCCCCGATCAGTCTGTTTCGTTAAGCGCCGGATTGAAGTCCTGAAGCGTTGCAGGACGGAACATCAGGTCGAGCGCCAGCCAGACTGATTTCGAGAACGGGTACGTGACGAGCGGCGCAGCGATCGTCATGGCGATGATGCCCCACTTCATTGTTTCCCACGGCACGGTCGGCCACGTGTAGAGCATGACGGACAGCATCGCAATGACAACGATGATCTCGGCGACAATCAGGTTGATCGTGTACGCACCAATGAAGTAGTCACTTTCACCGCGATCGAGGCGCAGGCCACAGTGCGGGCAGCGCTCACGGATGTGAAACCATCCCATGAAGAGCTTGCCTTCACCGCAGCTAGGGCAGCGCCGCCGGAATGCGCGTACGACCATCCGGGTTGCACCGGGATGCGCGTCGGATGTGAAGTTGTCTGTCATTCTTCTCTGAAGCTGGAAGCTTGCGGCGCGTGTCTCACACCGATAATTCTTCGACTTCCCTTACTGTCATGTCCCTGAAAGGATTTTCATAATGTCGAATGAGCCGACGGTCACGTGGTATCGCTGGGACGATATGCCCCGCGAGAAGGTATCGGACCTGCTCGAGCGACGGCTCATCACCTGCGACAGGATGATGATTGCGCACGTCTATCTCAAGAAGGGCTGCATCGTGCCGAGGCACTCGCACGAAAACGAGCAGATCACGTACATCCTCGAGGGCGCGCTGCGCTTCTGGATCGGCGCCGACGGCGCGGAAGAAATCGTCGTCGCGGCAGGCGAAGTGCTGACGATTCCGTCGAACGTGCCGCACATGGCCGAAGCTCTCGAGGACACGCTCGACGTCGACATCTTCAACCCGCCCCGTCAGGACTGGTTGAACAAGACAGACGCCTACCTGCGCAAATAACGTGGACCTCGGCCTGCAAGATAAGATCGCACTCGTCGCGGCGTCGAGCCGCGGCCTCGGACGCGCCATTGCGGAGGAGTTCGCGGCCGAGGGCGCCACACTCGTGATGTGCGCGCGCGGCGATGAAGAACTGCAGCGCGTGGCTGCGCAGGTCCGCGAAAGGAACGGCGGCCGCGTTCTGGCCGTTGCTGCCGACCTGGCTGACCCGCGCGGCGTCGATGCGGTATGTGGTGCGGCACTGCGCGAGTTCGGACGCGTTGACATTCTCGTTACGAATGCCGGCGGTCCGCCGCCCGGTCCGTTCGAGAGCCACACGCCCGAAGCATGGCGCGCGGCCTACGCGCTTACACTCGAGAGCACCGTCAACATGGTGCGCGCGGTGCTGCCGGGCATGAAACAACGTCGGTGGGGTCGGATATTGAACGTCACCTCGATTGCGGTGAAGCAGCCTGTGCAGGACCTGATTCTGTCGAACAGCCTGCGCGCGGCTGTGACAGGATTCGCGCGCACACTCGCAAATGAAGTCGGCTCGTTCAACATCACAGTGAACAACATGCTGCCGGGCTACACGCGCACAGCGCGCCTCGATCAGCTCGCGAAGAAGATTGCCAAAACCGAGAACGTGGACGAGAGCAAAGCAGAAGAGCGGTGGACATCCGAGATTCCGATGCGACGTCTCGGTGAGCCCCCCGAGTTCGCCGCCCTCGCCGCATTCCTCGCCTCCGAGCGCGCGAGCTACATCACAGCGCAATCGATCGCTGTCGATGGCGGGTGGATCAAGTCCCTGGTCTAGTCGCTCACTCCGCGAAGCTGCAACGCCAGGTAGCGCGCCGCCTGCTCTTCGGCCCAGAACGTCGGGCGCAGCGGCGTGCCGCCAATGAACCCGACGTGCCCGCCTTTCTCCGTGACTACCGATGTAATCTCTGGATTTGCTGCAAACGCCGCGCGCGGAATCGATTCTGATGGCAGGAACGGATCGTCTGCCGATTGAAGCACCAGCGTCGGCACGCGGATCGCACTGACGAACTGCGCCGAGCTCGAGCGCGTGTAGTAGTCCTCGGCGCCGGCAAAGCCATGAATCGCCGCGGTAGCGGCATCGTCAAACTCCCAGAACGAGCGCGCGCGCATGACGCGGTCGAGATCGCACCGGTCGGCAAGGAGCTCCTTCTTCTGCATTGCCTTGCCTTGCAGCGTCTTCAGAAAAGTCCGCGTATAGAAGCGTCCCATCCGTGTTTCATCGAGCAGCCGCGCACCGGCACCAAGGTCGAACGGCACCGACACGGCCACGACTGCACTCACTACCGCACGCTCACCTTCTTCACCGAGATACTTGAGCAGCGCATTGCCCCCGAGCGAGAAGCCGATCGCTCCGAGCTTCGTGCGCGGCATGCGCTCGGCAAGGAGATTGAGAACGAAGCGGATGTCGTCGGTATCACCGGAATGATAGAAGCGTGCAGCGCGATTGGGCTCGCCACTGCACGAGCGAAAGTTCAACCCGACGGCCGAAAGTCCGCGCGACGCGAGCTCGCGGTACGTATTCAACGCGTAGCCGCGCTTCGCAGAGCCCTCGAGCCCGTGCAGCAACAACACGAGCGGTGCATCACGATTCGCCGGCGGCGCAAAATCGACATCGACAAAATCGCCATCCGGCAGGTCGATGCGCTCCCGCCGAAACTCCATCCGATGAAGCTTGCGGAAGAGCCGTCCGCCGATCGTTTGCGCATGCGCACCGGAAAGCCACCACGCGGGCTTGTACTCCCGCGCGATGAACTTCTCGTTTCTCGATTCCACATCGCTGCGCATCATGCTTCTTATCTACCGTTCTGCTTTTTTGGTGTCCGTCAGCGTTGAATCAATACCCAGCAAGGTCGGTTCCGCGCAAATTGCCGGGCACGTGCCAGTTTACGTGCCCGTGCTTCGGGTCGCGTTCGCGCGGGCACGTTCCCGGTAGTTGATCAACGCGGTAGCGGCAGAATCTTGCCCACGAGAGCCACTTGGATGAGGAAGGGGCCGGCATCCCCGCACGGTTTGCCGGCCCCCTTTATTTGATAAGCAGAAGAGAGTTAGGCGTGCTTTACAAGTCCTGCGAGCTGAAGAATCGTACCAGCCAGAATCGCCAGGTAAACCAGTCCGGAGCCGAAAGTCGTTACGGCTGCCTGGAGCTTCGGGTATTCAATTTTTGTCTGCATCGTCGTTCTCCAAGATTTCAAAAACGTGCTTGTTTTCATTTGCGGGAGCATTCGTCCCGGTGGTGCAGGCCGGCGCGTCATTACGCCGGCCTTCGGCACCTTTGTTGTACTT
>JBBQYT010000432.1:0-3201 GCA_038208385.1 Longimicrobiales bacterium
CCGTTGTCCGTGTTCATCAATAGGTGCCTCAGGCGGTATTCGTTCTCTTTCGGGCGACAATGCACAACACGGCTTCTTCAGCTGCTGCACGGTTGGACGTCACGGATGCGTTGTCGCCCATGTGGACGTCGAAGCACCGGCAATCCGCACACTCACGGCGATTCGCGAGTTGCCAACCCATGGGTGTATAGCGGTAAACTGTTTCGGATATCTCGGCACCTTCGAAAACGACGACAAGTTCCCTGGAGAGCGCATCATCAAACTGCTGGAACCAGCCATGGTCTTCGTATCGCCCAAAAGGCACTGAGAGGAAGAGTGTACCTCCAGGACGGAGAACCCTCCAGAGCTCAGCCGCGGCGCCTTTGAATGAACTCCGACTTATAACCCCGTTTGCAGACCCCGTGGCGTAGATTCGATTGTCCATTCCGACGTGCTCGAGGGTCGACACACAGGCTACAGCATCGAACGAATTGTCCGCAAAGTACAGTTGTCGAAGGTCGCCGTAGACGTACGAGATTCCGCGCTGCCACGCTGCTTCGCGCTCGGGAGCAAGTGTGACGATGGTTAATTTCTTGTTTTGCAGAACCTGAGCGTCGAGTGCGACAGCGTGATTAAGAGATGATCCTGCGTCCAGCACGTCCGCCGGTGCTACAGGCAACCTGGATAGAACCCACGGGATTTCAACGGATCGCCCATCGAGCCGAAACCCAAAGTTCACCGGCAGCCGTTCCCCAGTCCGAAATAGCGACAATTTCCCTTCGTCCTGCAGAACGCTCGCAATGAACTGCTGCCGGTACTCATAGTAGCCAGACGTCCAGGGCGCCTGATTCGTCCGCAGGTAGCGCGCAACAAGCCGGCGCCTTCTGGCGCTGCCGACGACGCGACGCGCCCGCCCCACCAAACCCGATATTTTCGTAATGAGAGCGCTCAAGCTGCTCGCGCCGTGGTCGACACACGCGGGCTATGCATCGAACAACCCCTCGAACTTTGCTCTCGGATATACATCGAGGGCTCCGCCGCGCGTCGCATTGAAAATCCGAACGCCATTTGCGTCGGCGATATTCTTCAAACTCTCGAACTGCTGCCAGAGAATGTGATGAATGTTGAACATCTCCTGCAGCGGAGTCACGACCTTGAAGTCTTCGTTAACTGCTTCCACGTTACGCAGCGTCTCGTCGTCATAAAAGTGTCTGTACTCACCGCTCCACAACTGATCCAGGTCGACCCCGAGGAGATAAATTTCCTTGAAACCCATGTACATCGCGATCAGAAGCGCCATGATCGGAGAGGACTGAACGCCGGGTACCCTCCTCGTGAGATCGTATATCTCCGATCGATCCCGATTCCACAAAAGACCCATGTTGACGTAGCTGACGTTGCGTGTCTGGAACAAACCATTCTGCCTCACGAACGTTGCATCCGCAGCGCCCAGGAATAGCTGCGCGCTTCCGAGGCTCGCATCCATGCGCTTGAACCACTCCAAAAACCGCGGTGTCTGCTCGTGGGATGGCGTGCAGTGGTAAGCCGGCTGGATTGCTGCGTAGTCAGGATGAAGAAATCCAGTGGAGACGAAGAATGTAATCTCGTTCCGCAACGGGAGCAGATTCTGCTGTTTGACCGATGGCCCGCTGCAGACAATAAAGCAGCGCTCACCCTGATGTTTGTTGCGGTATTTCGCGTTTGCCGCGCTCAAACGAGCGCGATGTTGTTGCTCCGGTGACAGTGCAGCCGCGCTCTGCAGCAGGAGATCCCTGAAACCCGGTGGAATGCACCAGCGTGCGAGCACGGACCTCAGTGAGCGAGATGTTTTTGTTGCGCTCACAACGTACCCTCCAGCTTTTCGAGTGCGATCCAGAAGCCTTCGCCACCGTTTTTATGTCCCTGCCAGATTTCCGGGATGAACGATGCACGCGGGCAACCCGCGTCGAGGATTTTGCCGAGGCGCTTGAAGTCGATCTCGCCCTCGCCGATCTGCAAGCCTTCGCCGTTCAGGTCGCGCGCGTCGCCGAGATGGAGGTGCGCAGTGATGGGCGCGATGCGCTCCGAGAATTCGTAGAAGTCCACGCCGAAGTGATTGCACGTAAGGCGACTGTGCGACACGTCGTAACACATACGCAGGCCGAACCGCTTGCATAGCGCCGTAATGTCATCGATTCCAACAAATAGATTCTGGTAGCGCTGTCCGCCGAAATGCCACGGAAACGGCGCCTGCGTCTGCGGCGTGAGCTCCACGCCGTGCAAGTCCAGCTGGCTCAGGCTTTTCTCGAAGCGATCGTAATACTCAGGAACGACTGCGCGAGCGAGCGGGGCATCCATCGTGAACCCGCCGATGTTGGCGATGATGAACGGACGTTCCGTACGCGGGAAGAACCGTTTGAGTGCGCGGGTGATGTCGATGACGCGCTGCGTTTCGGCGACGGAGTGCACGCGATACGCTTCGTCCAGTGACGCGAGGTCCATCAAGCGGCTGCCGGCAAACAGCTCGGGCGCGTGCACCACGAAATCCGCCTCGTACGGACCCTGGAGGAATTCGTCGAGGTTCAGGTCCATGTCGGCATACGAGAGATGAAACTCGAACAGGTCCGGCTGAATGCGGTCGACGTACTCGTGAAAATCATGGTACCGAACCGGCACGCCCCAAGGGCGCCGGAACGAATATGCACGCGGCTCGATGCGCTCATCGCGCAACTCGGACGGATAGAAGAAGTCTTCTTCGTCCAGGTCTCGCTGCAGCGTGCGGCCAAGCAGGCGGGAATAATTCTGCGGCGAAAGTCCCTGCCCCGGGCTGCGCACTTTGATGTGGGCCGCCGTAAGGACAGTGCCTTTCTTGAGCGGCTCCGCCGCGACGAGGCTCTTACCGAGATTTTCGCGGTTGATCATCTCGCCTTGCGAGAGATGACGCTCTGTGCCATCGCCGAGCGCCTGCTCGATTTCGCGCACGCCGTCGATCAGTCGCTTGAACTCACCCTGCTCGAGACTTGCCGCGTGGTCCGGTCCTTCCATCGCGCGGTCGAGCGTGAAATGCCGCTCGAGCACGCACGCACCCAGTGCGACGGCTGCAAGCGAAACTGCAATGCCACGCTCATGTCCGGAGTAGCCGACGAGCGGGTGAATCTCCCGGAGCCGCTCTAGCCACCTCAGATGAATGTCCTGCAGCGGCGCAGGATAGGTACTGTTCGTGTGTAACAACACGAACGATGC
>JBBQYT010000433.1:0-3196 GCA_038208385.1 Longimicrobiales bacterium
AGAAGGGACAGTCGCAATCGGGACAGCAGGCGGACGGCCAGGCGCAGTCACAGGGCAGTGACAAGGGCCAGAATGCGGGCGGCACGGAGGGCGGCGAAATGAAGTCCGAACAGGCTGCGCTGCAACAGGGACTCGAAACGCTCGGCAGAAACCTGGCCGATGCAGGCCAGCGTTCCGCGATGGTGAACAAGGATGTTGGCTCATCGCTTGGCCGTGCCATGCTCAGCATGCAGCAGACGATGAATGCGATGGAGCAGAAGGGCTCGCAGAATCGCAATCCGTCGCAGGAAGCTGCACAGACGGTCAATGCATTGAACAAGCTCGCGCTTGCACTGGCGAACAACAGCCAGCAGATCCAGCAGTCGCAGTCCGGCACCGGGCTGCAGGAAGCGATGCAGCAGCTTGCCGAGCTGGCGAAGCAGCAGGGCTCGCTGAACGGTCAGTCGAATTCATTGTTGCCGATGGACCTGACGCCGAGCGCGATGAGCGCGCAGATGCAGAAGCTCGCGCAGCAGCAAAAGGAAATCGCGCAGAAGCTCGGTCAGATGAACAACGGCGTGAAGGATGACCTGCTCGGCAAGATCGACAACATGGCAAAGGAAGCGGACGAGCTCGCGCGCAACCTGAGTGGCAATCGCTTGTCACCCGACATGGTCGCACGCCAGGAGAAGCTGTTCCACCGCCTGCTCGATGCAGGTCGCACACTCGAGAAGGATGAGATCACCAAGGAGCGCGTCGCAGAGCGTCCCGGCACGCCGATTCCTTCGTTCGCGAAGGAGCTGGATCCGGCACTGATGCAGAACGGCGCGAAGTTCCGCATGCCGACGAGTGAAGAGCTGAAGCAGATGCCGCCCGCATACCGGCGTTTGATCCTCGACTACTTCGACAGACTGAACAAGTCGGGCGCATCAGCCACGCCGGCTGAAGACAAGAAGAAGGATCGAACGAAGTGAAGCTGGTGCACCACGCTTGTAGAATGTCGAATGCGCGCAATGTTGCGCTCGTGATGCTGATGCTCCCGTCCGGTATGACCGCGCGCGCGCAACAGCCCACGACGCAGGCGGCGCCTGTCGACGAAGTCAGGATGTTGAACATGGAGGCCGCGAAAGAAGCCGCAGGTGACATCGCGACCGCCCAAAACATCCTGAAGACGATTCTCGTTGCGAATCCCGGATCGCTGAGCGGGAACATCACGCTCGAGCGACTGTTGCGCACCCAGAGCCAGCTCGTCGATTTGATTCCCTACATCGAGCGGCTGCTCGCGAGCGATCCGACGAGCCCCATTGGCTATCAGATGCTGGCACGGACCTACTCGAACCTGAACAGGCTGCCCGAGCTCGAGCAGACCTCGGAAGCATGGATGAAGGCCACACCGAAGCTCGAGACACCGTATCGCGAAATCGCGCGCGTGTGGGAGCAGCGCAAAGACAACGCGAAGGCATTGCAGGTGCTCCAGCGCGGACGCTCGAAGATCGGACGACAGGAAGCACTCGCGCTCGAGATGGGCGATGCGTACGTCGGTCTCGGTGATCCTGTAAAAGCAGTGACGGAATGGGAGCACGCGATCGGTCCGGATGCACGCGGGTTCATGCTCGTGCAGCGACGCGTCGCTGCACTGCCGGACGGCGGCGCGCGCGTGCTGTCGCCGCTGATCAATGCGCTGACGCATCCGCCGACGAGCATTGCGCGCCAGAAAGCAGCGGTCACACTCGCGATCGAAGCAGGTCTCGGCCCGCAGGCGGAGACGACGGCGAAGAACGTTGCTGGTGTGCTCAAGGGTCTCGAGCGACAGAACTTTCTCGTCGAGGTTGCACGTCGCGCCGACAACGTCCGCATACCGAGCCTGGCCTATTGGGCGTACGGCGAAGTGCTCGCGATGGGCGCACCGGCGGACCAGATGCTTGCCATACGAAGTAGACTCGCTGAGCTCGCGCTCTCCGCCGGCGATACAGCGCGTGCACGCGAAAGCTATTCTGCGCTCGAGAAAGCGTACGCCGCCGGAACGCCGGAGCACAGACAGGCTGTTGCGCTTCGCATCGAGTTGACCGCGCGCGATGGCAAGATGGATGAAGCGCTGCGCGCCTACGAGGATTTCAGGAAAGAAGCGCCGAACGCGCCGGAGACGGACCGTGCTGCAGCTGCGCTGGCCGGCTCAATGCTCGACAAGGGCGATCCGGCCGGCGCGGAAAATCTGTTGAGTGGTGTGAGTGGCCCGCGCGCGAGTCTGGTGCGCGGTCGCATTGCGCTCCGTCAGGGTGACATGCCGAAAGCTTTGACTGCGCTGATGACTGCAGCGCCATCATTGCAGGGCGACGAAGCCACGGAAACCATCGCCTTGATTACTATGCTCGGCAGCCTTTCACCCGCGGCCGGTGATGTGCTCGGACGCGCGCTCGCAAAGGCCTGGGCTGGTGATCGCAAGGCAGCTGTACTGCTGATCGAGACCGGATCGACGTCATTGCCTGCGGAAGAACGCGCTTCGATTCTCGATTATGCAGCGGGAATGGCGGACCGTGCGGATCTGGACCTCGATGCAGAGCGGATTCGCCGTACAATTGTTACCGATTATGCAGAGACATTGGAAGCTGCAAGCGCTTTGCTCGCACTGGGACGTGCGCTCAGCGTGCGACCCGAAGCACAGGATGAAGCGCGCCAGCTCTTCGAGCGACTCATCCTGGATTATCCGCGCAGCGCGCTCGTGCCGCAGGCACGTCACGAGCTCGATCTCCTCCACTCCCGCGTGCCCAGCTCTTGATGGAAGGAAGTAGACTGTGAAGCGCCATCTCCTCTCCGCAGTATTGCTCGCCGCAATGGCGACTGCGCCCGTCCGTGCGCAGTATCTGCTCGTGCCCATGGATGCCGCGCAAGCGAACCATCTGAAGGCATACGGCCTCACGTACTGGGCACTCTCGCACAGCTTCACGGCTGAGTGGCTGCTCAACTACAGAGCGGGCTCGTTCCTGCTGCCCGATCGTACCGACGTCCGGCGCGAAGCGGCACTGCGCGGCGTCACCTACGAAGAAGCGAACATTGCGCAGGTTGCGCAGATTCGCGGCAGCATGGAACAGAACAACATGGACAGCGTGATCCTCGAGAAGCCGCCAAAGATCGCCGTCTATACGCCGCTCGACAACCATCCGTGGGACGACGCTGTGACCCTCGCGCTCGTCTACGCAGACATTCCCTACGAAAAAGT
>JBBQYT010000434.1:0-3196 GCA_038208385.1 Longimicrobiales bacterium
AAGCTGGCGGCGAAGTCTCCGGCCACGCACCCGCACCACTGATCCAACGGAGTTTTCCGGCTTCGTTTTTCACGGCCGACCTCAAACGTCGGCCGTTTTTGTTGTTGGCGCCCAGTCGCCGGTTCGCCCAGCCGCGGACGCCATCAAGGGCGGACCAGCGCAAAGGCAGGGTCGCCCCCCCGTCGCTCGGGTACTAGAAGGCGGTTATATTCAATGGCTGGATCGCAATCCGCGGCTGACCTGGAAGAGACGAAGCACACGTGCTCATAGACAAGATTAGAAACTTTTGCATCATCGCCCACATCGATCATGGCAAGTCGACATTGGCGGACCGCCTATTGGAGCGGACCGGTACGTTGCAGAAGCGCGAGATGGAGTCGCAGGTACTGGACAGCCTGGACCTGGAACGCGAGCGAGGCATTACGATCAAGCTCCACGCGATCCGGATGGGCTACAAGGCCAACGACGGTGAGCTGTACGAGCTCAACCTGATCGACACTCCGGGCCACGTCGACTTCGCCTACGAGGTCTCCCGGTCCCTCGCCGCGTGCGAAGGGGCCGTTCTGGTCGTCGACGCGAGCCAGGGCATCCAGGCGCAGACCCTCTCGAATCTGTTTTTTGCGATGGAAGCCGGCCTCGAGATCATACCGGTGCTGAACAAGATCGATTTGCCGGGAGCCGAGCCCGAGCGCCGTCGCACCGAGCTGGTCGAGCTGTTGGGCTGCAATCCGTCGGACGTGCTGCAGGTCTCGGCCAAGGAGGGCGTTGGCGTGCCCGAGCTGCTCGAGGAGATTGTCCACCGCGTGCCTGCGCCAAAGGGCGATGCCGAGGCTCCGCCGCGCGCGCTCATCTTCGATTCCTATTACGACAAATATCAGGGCGCCATACCGATGGTGCGGGTGATCGACGGCATCTTCAGGCCGGGGATGCGCATCGCGTTTGGCGCGACCGACGCTGTGTATCCGGTCGATGAGGTCGGCTTCATGCGGCTCGCGCGGTTTCCGCAGCCCGAGCTTGGGCCGGGTGAGGTCGGATATATCATCGCGGGGATGAAGCAGGTCGGGGATACCAAGGTAGGCGATACGGTGCTCGACGCTGACAATCGTGCCGAGCAATTGCTGGCGGGCTACCGCGAAGTGAAGCCGATGGTGTTCAGCGGAATGTACCCAACGAACACCGAGCAGTACGAGGATCTGCGCGATGCACTCGAGAAGCTGAAGCTGAACGATGCGAGCCTGCACTACGAGCCCGAGACATCGACTGCGCTCGGATTTGGATTTCGGTGCGGCTTCCTGGGTTTGTTACACATGGAGATCGTGCAGGAGCGGCTGGAGCGCGAGTTCGGTCTCGATCTGGTGACGACGGTGCCCGCCGTGGAGTATCACATCATCCTGACGAACGGCCAGAGCACGCACATCGAGAATCCGAGTATGATGCCGGAGGCGGGCACGATCAGGGAGATCCAGGAGCCGTATGTGCGGGCGAGGATCCTGGTGCCGTCGGAGTACATCGGGAACGTGCAGAAGCTGAGTTACGACCGGCGCGGCGAATACGTCGGCATGCACTACCTCGATCCGCAGCGCGTCGAATTCACATACGACATTCCGCTCGCCGAGATCGTGCTCGACTTCTACGACAAGCTGAAGGGCACGACGCGCGGGTACGCGTCACTCGACTGGGATTTCACCGGCTACCGCACGAACAAGCTCGTGAAGCTCGACATGCTGATCAATGGCGAGCCGGTCGATGCGTTCAGCGTGATTCTGCACGAGGACAAGTCGTACGAGTGGGGCCGCGCAATGGCGGAGAAGCTGCGCCAATTGATTCCGCGCCAGATGTTCGAGGTTGCACTGCAGGCGACGATCGGCAATCGGATCATCGCACGCGAATCGATCAAGGCACTGCGGAAGAACGTGACGGCAAAGTGTTATGGTGGCGACATCACGCGTAAGCGGAAGCTGCTGGAGAAACAAAAAGAAGGAAAGAAGCGGATGAAGCAGGTTGGCACTGTCGAGATTCCGCAGGAAGCCTTCCTTGCCGTCCTGCAAGTGGGAACCTGACCGCGATGCGCGCTGCCGTCATCCTCACCACGTACAACCAGCCGCGCTGGCTGGAAAAAACACTGCTCGGATATGCAGTGCAGACGGATCGCAATTTCGAGCTGATCATTGCAGACGATGGCTCGACGCGCGACACGACGGACCTCATCGCGCGCGTCTCGCAGGAAACGAAGCTGCCCGTCCGGCACGTGTGGCAGGAGCACATCGGATTTCGCAAATGCGAAATCCTGAATCGCGCCGTTCTAGCCTGTGATGCGGAGTACATTATCTTTTCTGATGGCGATTGCATCCCGCGCGCAGACTTCGTGGACACGCACCTTCGTCTTGCGGAGCGCGGCAGATTTTTGTGCGGTGGCACGGTGTCACTGCCGCCGGAAACGTGCGAGAAGATCACGGACGAGGATGTGCGCGGCGGCAACATCGCCAACCCGCGCTGGCTGCGCCGCAACGGCTGGCGCCACGGACCCCGCAACATCCGCCTGATCCAGTCGCCGGGACTCGCCAAATTCGCCGATGCAGTGACTCCGACATCATCGACGTTCGACGGACACAACAGCTCCGGCTGGCGCACCGACTTTCTCGCAGTCAACGGATTCGATGCCGAGATGGAAAACGGCGGGCGCGACCGCGCGCTCGGCCAGCGACTCACGAACCTGGGCGTGCACGGCAAGCAGGTGAAGCATCGCGCAATCTGTTTCTGGCTGCACGCGGAGCCGCAGTATCGGGATGCAGCGCAGCGCGAGCATGACCGTGCCGTGCGCTCGCGCATTCGTGCGGGTCACAAGACGTGGGCGCGTGTCGGCATTGCTGAATTGCCGCCTGAACGACCCACGCAGTTCGAGGTCGTTTGAGCGCACCACTCACTAGCGACGGATCCGGGAAGAAATGGATTGTCGGGGTGGACCTCGGCGGCACGAACATCGCCGTCGGCGTACTGCCAATGGATGGCGGCGATGGTGAAGTGATCGCATCGCAGAGCCAGAACACGGAAGCACAGCGCGGCGCAAAGTTCGTCGTCGATCGCATTGCATCGATGGTCGAAGCCGCAATTGCGCAGACGATCTCGATTCATGGCGGCGCGCGTGCAGACTTCGCAGGCGTTGGAATCGGCTCGCCAGGTCCGCTCGACCGCGCTA
>JBBQYT010000435.1:0-3190 GCA_038208385.1 Longimicrobiales bacterium
GCCGCCACCCGCGTCACCTCGCCGCCGTTCTGCAATTGCAGGCCGTTCAGCGCTTGCGGAGCATCCGGAATCTCGGCAATCCGGAGGTACTCACCCAGGTAGGCGACGAGCTCATCGAGGCGCATTCTTGTATACCTCCAAAGGCGTACTAATCACTGGCGACTGAATTGTGGATAAGTAGGGGTGTCTTTTCCACAGTGTAATGTGCACAAAGGCCGGGCAACACTTAAGACGTTGTCCACGAATAGATTAACTAACTCTACGGTTTTGTGGACAATTCGGCCTTCGGGTCGCTGAAATGGCGGAAAATATGATTTGAGGCTCGTTTGGGACCACGCGAACGCGTCGTCTTTCGGTCTGTCTCTTAGCACAAAAAAGAGTTGCGGATCGAGCTCCATTGAACTGGCAGGCGGGGCTAGAGGGGAGCGCCGTGACCGAGGTCGGATCCGGAGTGAACCTGGTGCGAATGCGAGTGCGATTGGATCTGGTGGTTTGGTTGGATCTCGCCGGTCTGGACCGTTCCATTCACGCGGCCGCCTTCTTCGAGCTTGATGCGGCGGGCGCGAACATCTCCTTCGATGACGCATGTGGCCTGCAGCTCGAGACGGCTCTCGGCGATGATCGTCCCGGCAATGCGACCGCCGACAACCGCGTCCTGTGTGATGACGTCGCCCTTCACGGAGCCGTCCTTGCCGACGACCACCGCCTTGCCTGCTCGCACAGTGCCCTCGATGTGACCTTCGATGCGGAGCGTCCCCTCGGTATCGCAATCGCCGATGACACGCATGCCCGGGCCGATGATGGAGATGACAGCCTCGCGTGCCTGCGCGGAATTCTTGTCGTCCTTTGCCATGAGCCTACCTGTCCAAAAGGGATCAAGTCGCGCTACGGGTCACTCCGGCGAGCTCGACACACCCGCTGATGATGTGCCTGCCGAAGAGCCTTTGCGCGGAACGAGCGGTGGCATAATCGGCTCCTTGCCCTTGGGCGCGGGTTCCGTGCCCAGCAGCTGCCTGACCCGCTCGTACTGCGCCTCCACCTGCTCCAGCGTCTTTGCCAGCTCAGCCACTTTAGCGCGATCCGCCTCGAGACGCGACACCTCGCGCTCGAGTCCCGCTACCCGCGCCGCCTGCGCCGCCACATACCACCACGACGAAACCATGATCACAAAGACGACCATTAGGACGATCATGCCCACCAACAGGAGCTTCAGCCGGCTGTACGAAAGCTCGAATGCCCGTGTCTCGAGATCGCCGTGCGGAACGACAATGAATGTGAGCCTGCGCTCATTCATGATGCGGTCCGACAATGACTTGTAGGAATACGAGCGCGCTCACTAGATGACGTCCGATGCGGGGAACCGCGCCATCAGCTCGAACACCCGCTCGAAGTCCTCCGTGTTGTAGAACGGGACCTCGATCCGGCCGGTCTTGCCGCCGGAAACCCGGATCCGAACGGCTGTCCCCAGCGTTCGCTGAAGTGCCGCCTCGAGCGCGCCTACCGACGGATCCTGTGCCTTCGGTGCGCGCGGCTTCTGCCGGCGTGCCGTCGGACGCACCTTCTGCACCTGCTCCTCGATCTCCCGAACGCTCCAGCCTTCTTCGGCAGCCTTGAGCGCCAGCTCTTTCATCCGGTTTTCATTCGCAACACCGAGTAGCGCGCGTGCGTGACCTGCGCTGAGCTTTCCATCGGCAACGAGCTGGCGCACGCTGGACGGTAACTGTAATAGCCGCAATATGTTAGCTACCGTCGAACGGTCCCGGCCGACAGCCTGGGCGATCTCCTGCTGAGAAAGGCTGAATTCTTCCGCGAGACGCTTGTAGCCTTCGGCTTCTTCGAACGCCGACAGCTGGGATCGCTGCAGGTTCTCGACCAGCGCGAGGACGAGAAGCGTGCGGTCATCGACTTCGCGGATGATTGCCGGCACTTCGCGCCAGCCAAGCCGCGTGACTGCGCGCCAGCGTCGCTCGCCCGCTACCAGCTCCCACTGGGCATGACTGCTGCCCGCAGGAGCCGGCCGGACCACGATGGGCTGCAGCAACCCGCTATGTCGAATGGACGAGACCAGGTCGGCCAGCTCCTCTTCGGAGAACTCCCGGCGCGGCTGGAAGGGGTTGGCTGTGATGGCGCCCACGGGGATCAGCTTCGATGTCGCGGCAGCGCCGGGCTGCTCACCCAGATACTCACCGAGGAGGGCGCCCAGTCCGCGCCCGAGACGATCGCGCTTCGCCGTCATGTGTTGGGCTCCGCGCCGGGCGCAGGCGCGCCAACCTCGGCAGTGCCGCGCGCCGTGCCCGCCATTACTTCGCGGGCGAGGGCCAGGTAACTCTGGGAGCCCGCCGAGAGGACATCATAGACGACAATCGGCTTGCCGAAGCTCGGTGCTTCTGCCAGGCGCACATTGCGCGGAATCGAGCTCTGGTAAACCCGCGCGCCAAAATACTCCTTGGCCTCGTCGGCGACCTGCTTGGAGAGATTCAACCTGTGGTCGTACATCGTCAGTAGCACACCCTCGATCTGCAGCTTGGGATTGAGATTACGCTGCACGAGGCGGACGGTGTTCAGAAGCTGCGATAGACCCTCCAGCGCGTAGAACTCACACTGGATCGGAATCATCACGGCGTCGGCCGCGGCAAGCGTATTCAGAGTGAGAAGACCGAGGGACGGCGGGCAGTCCACGAGAATGTAGTCGTACTGCTCGCGGACCGACTGCAGGGCCGTACGGAGCATGAGCTCCCGGCCGTCGCGATTGACGAGCTCGACCTCCGCCCCAACTAGATCGCGGCCCGCGGGAGCAACGTCCAGTAGTGGAAAATGGACTCCCGGCACCACGACCTGCTCGATCGGAATGCCGTCCACCAGCACATCGTACATGCTGGCAGCGTCGTCCTCGAGGTGAATGCCCATACCACTGGTCGCATTCCCCTGCGCATCCATGTCGACAAGAAGCGTGCGGCGTTCCGCTACTGCCAGCGACGCGCCCAGATTAATCGCAGTCGTGGTCTTGCCTACGCCGCCCTTCTGATTTGCTATCGCAATAACCCGGGACATTCACTTCCGTCTCTGGAGTGGAATGGGACGCGCAATATACCCCCACGCTCTCACCGCGGGAAGTGAGGGTTGGGGCGTTTGCGTGATGGTTGGGGACATCTTGTTGGTGCGTGCGGATTCCGGGTCCGTCTTCATCGTC
>JBBQYT010000436.1:0-3171 GCA_038208385.1 Longimicrobiales bacterium
GAACGCAGGATCGCGCGAGTCGACAATGATCTGCGTGACGATCGTGACGACCTGGCGTGCAACGCTCGCCCGCTCCAACGCGTTCTGCAGCGATTGCTGAATCATGTAGCCGATCCAGCCCTGCGTTCCTGCGACCAGTACACCAAGCGGCAGCGGGGGCAGCTCGCTCCGTGCAATCTCGTTCCGCAGCAGCTCCACACCGATTTGCGGGCCATTGCCGTGCACGATCGCGATGCCCCAGCCCAGACTCGCCAGCTCGACAATCGCCTCGAGGCTCTCGCGGGTATGGGCAAACTGCTGATGAATGTCGCCCTGTTCACCAGGCGGCATCAGCGCGTTTCCACCCAGCGCGATGACGATCGTGCCGGGCGCAGATTCTCCGGAAATTGGCCGCGCAATCATAGCCGCCGGGCGAGGGTGCTGCAAGGCGAAAACGCCGTTGTCAGCGAGGTGTTTTGGAGAGTCGTTCGAGCATTTGTCGCAGCTCGGTCCATTTCGATCCGAAGCCGGAGAAATCTCCGCTCCTAAGGCGTTTGTCTGCGTCCTGAAAGAGATCGTACGCCTTGCGCCAGTCCGGCACGCCGGGCAGTCCCGTGGACGCTGCAGCGCCCTTGGAAGGCGTCTGCGCCTGTGCGGCGCCGGCATTGGCCAGATCGGGCGACGCGAGACCGCGCACAGCATCGGGCAGATTGTGCGCCATGACGACGGCGCGCCCGTCGCTCGCGATGACGCGCTGCAGCTCAGGTATCGGACTGCCCTGCGCCTGGGCGGATAGGAAAAGCGGCTGAATAAACAGGAAACCGCTGTCGAGCGGCACGATTCGAAGGTGCCCGAGGTCCACATCGCTGCCGGCCTGGCGCCAGAGCGTGAGCTGCGGCGAGATGGCCGGATCCTGCTCGATGACAGCCTGCACCTGCGCGGGACCGGGGATCTGCTGGTCGCGGGGCAGCTCGAGCAGGTCGAGCTCGCCGTAATGCGGCGGGTCGCTCCGTCCGATCAGCAGTGCGGTCATGTTCTGCCGCTGGCGCGCGATAAACGGCATTGTCAGCAGGAATTCCGGATGGAGGGATCCCGGAAACCGCATGGTCGCAAATGCCGGACGATACGGACGCGGTACGCCGGGCGTGCCGAGCTCCTGTGGAATCTGCCAGACATCCTGGCCGGCATAGAAGGCTTCGGGCGCGAGGAGGTGATACTCCTCGAGCACATCCGCCTGGGCACTGAAGTAAACCGGTGGATAGCGCAAATGCAGCTGCAGGTCGGCCGGCATTTGCGTGAGCGGCGCGATCAGATTCGGAAATACGCGCCGATAGGTCTCGAGAACCGGATCGCTCGTCCCTACCGCGTAGAGACGTACTGCACCCGTAACCGCATCGACTGTCGCCTTGGCGCTGTTGCGCAGATAGCGCACGCCGGTGATGCCCTCGACCTGTATCGGCCGTGACAGCGGGAATGTGCCCGACACTGAATAGCCATCGATCATCCAGATCAGATGGCCATCGCTCACGACCGGATACGGATCCGAATCCCAAACGAGAAATGGCGCGACGGTACCGAGCCGCTCTGCAATGCCGCGCCGGAAAAGCAAACGACTGTCGTGCGACAAATCGCCGGCAAAAAGCAGGTTCTTGTCGCCGAAGCGCCATGCAAACGAAAGCAAACGCACAAACGAGCTGAGCAGCACACCGTTGGGCGATCCTGCCGGCCGCTTGATCACCGCAGTGCTGTCTTTGCTCGGCTGCACGATCACGTAGTCCGTGGTCAGCTCGCCGAAGAACACGCGCGGATCGCGCAGGTCGAGCTCCGGCGGCGCCGCCGGATCGAGCCGTACCGGATTGACGTTGCTGAGCCAGTTGATCGGCTCGCCATCGCCAGTCGCTTCGAACGTTGGCGATACGACGGCGCCGAGTCCGCGCGTGTACTGCGGATTCAGGCGCAGCGTCACCCAGTTGCGCGATGCCTCCGGAAGTCCCTGCGCACTGAATTCGCGCGCTGCGATGGACACCTGCGCAAGTCCGCTGCTCGTCGCGTAGCGATCGTAGTCGACATGCGGGAAATGATAGTAGCCGAAAATCGCCTGCAGCTGGTTGTAAACGGTGCGCAGTGGCTCCGCATCCCAGAGTGGCAGTCCTGCAATGCCGGGCGCGAGCGTCTCCCAGGACGGTACTTTCGCGTGCTGTTTGTAGGCGACTTGTGATCTGTGAATCGCATCAAGACCAAATGCGCGGCGCGTGAATTCCAGGTTCCATGCGATGTATGGCGCCTCGCGCTCGAGCATGTTCGGCTCGACGCGCAATTTCTGAATCAGCGCGGGATACAGCTGGCCGACGAAGATCGCGCCGAGCAGCAGGACGCCGAGTCCGAGCGCGGGCGGCGCCCACAGGCGTTTGAACGCGCCGTATACGAGCGATGCCGACGCGAGCAGCGCAAACACGCACATGATCATGCGCGCCGGCAGGCGCGCGGTCACGTCCGTGTAGCCGAGCGCGCCGCCGAAACCACCGCCCTCGAGGACCAGGAAATAGCGGCCGAGCCAGTAGCCGAAGGCGAGGACCGCGGTCAGAACGGCGACGAGAATCGTAAAGTGAAAGCGCGCGCGCTCATCGACCTCGAGGCGCTGGTCGCGCATGCGCACTGCACCGACGAGCACGTATCCGAGCAGCACCAGGATCATCGTCCAGACGATGATGATCAGCGCGTAGTCATTCAGTGCATCGTAGACCGGAAGCGAAAACACGTAGAACGCGGCGTCCATGCCGAACAGCGGATCGCGCACGCCCCACGGGGTTTGGCGCAGCCACGCGAATGCCGCAAGCGATGTCTGTGAATCGAAGCGCAGGCTGGACAGCCACCAGCCGGCGAGCAGCGCGGTGACCACGGTGCCCGCAAGCAGATATCCGCGCGGCACCTGCTCGGCAATCTCGAGATTGCCATAACGCCTGCGGAGATGGACGGGCCCGAGGTGTCGTATGACGAGCGAGAGATTGAACAGCACGAACGCAGCGCCGACAATGCCTGTCGCCGCACGGACGACTGCAGTTACGGCAAGGCGAGTGAAGAAGAGCGAGCGAAAGCCGAGGCTGTCGAACCAAAGCGCATCGGTATAGAGATCCACCGCTTCGCGCCCAATGGCGAGGAGGGCAAGGAGCGCAATTCCGGCAATGAGGAAGA
>JBBQYT010000437.1:0-3167 GCA_038208385.1 Longimicrobiales bacterium
GCAGCGGCAGCCTCCATCGCCATCGCCATTGTCCATACGAACGTGTAGGGCCGCGCGCCGATGTCCTGCATGTCGAACAACAACACATCGACACCCTTCAACATCTCCGGTGTCGGTCGCTGCGTTGATCCGTACAACGAAAAGACAGGCACGCCCGTTCGTTCATCCACGCCGTTGGCGATTTTCTCGCCGCCCTCGACATTTCCCCGCAGACCATGCTCCGGACCGTACAACGCCACCAGCTTGATGGCCGGCGATGCATGCAGCAGGTCGATGCCACTCTGCCCCGTCGATGTCACCGCCGTCTGGTTCGTCAGAAAACCGACGCGCTTGCCTCGCACCAATCGCATTGAATCGCGTAGCAAAACCTCGAGACCGGGTAACACCCGGGCGCTCGTACCAAATGCCGGTGCCGGAGCCGGCGCCGGAACGGACATCGAGGCCGAGGAGCCTCCGTTCGGCATTATGGCGCACGCAGCCATTCCAAGGCCCGCGAGCGCAGCTACCGTGGACACCGCGGACACCGCTTTCCGGGTGGAAAAGACTGGAAGTTGGCTTCGTCTCATGTCGCTTTCTATCTTGTCGTTATGAGTACTCAGAGCGATTCGCTGCACTACCGGTTTGCGCGCGCCGAGGAGATCCCCGACGTGGCGCGTATGGTCAGCCACAGCTTTCCCGGCGCGACGCGTTCGCCCAGCTGGTGGGAGGCGCAACTTCGGGACCCCAGCTATGGCGGTGGCCCGGAAACGCTATTCGTCGGTGAAGACCATGGCCACGTCTTTGCCGCCCTTCAACTGCACCCGCTCCGCCAGTGGGTCGCGGGCGAGGCGCTTCAGGTGGCGGGTGTGGGTACCGTCGCGATATCGCCTACGCACCGCAAGCGGGGGCTGGCTGGGGAGCTGATGGGTGCGGCCCTTCGCGCTGGGGTCGACCGTGGAGACGTCGCCTCGGCGCTATATCCTTTCCGGACCTCATTTTACAAAAAACTTGGCTATGGTGCTGCGGGCGAGGTATTGGCGTACCAGGTGAGTCCGGGAGCGATTCCGGACTCGCCTGAACGTCTGAAGGTCGAGCTTCTCGAGAGCGAAAGTGCACGCGCCAAAGCCCTGGCAGTGTATGGAAGCTGGGCCCGGGAGCAGACTGGACAGCTCGAGCGGAACGAGGCCATGTGGCGGGCGCTGTTTGCCGGGCCGGAGCGCGCGCTCGTTGGATATCGTTCGACGGCGGGCGAGCTCGAGGGGTACGCGCTGGTTGTGTACCGGACGGATTTGCCGCGTCCGCAGCGGTTTCTCGAGGTGGACGAAATCGTTTGGACGACGCCGGAAGCGCGTCTCGGTCTGTATGGCTGGCTGGCTTCGCTTGGCGATCAATGGCAGCAAATCCTGATGCGGTCTTTGCCCAGTCAGCTTCTAGGCGATTGGATTCTGGAGCCCCGCCTGCCGTTCGGCACGGCACCGATGTGGGGTCTCTGGGAGCCTGCGGCGACGTTACTGTTCGGGCCGATGTTCCGGTTGCTGAACATGACGGCGGCGTGGGAGAAGCGGCGCGTTGTCAACGGATCGCCGATCGCGGTTGCTCTCGAAGTGAGCGACGGCCAAATCGAGGAAAACAGCGGAAGCTGGCGGCTGGTTCTCGATGGTGGGCGGGCTGCTATCGATCGTAAGACAGAAGCGATAGCAACACTTCGGCTGGACATTTCGACATTGTCGCGACTGTTCATTGGGTCATTGTCGGCAGCGGAGGGAGTTGAGGCACGGCTCCTCGAGTGCGACCGCCCCGAAATCCTTTCCGCACTCGACGCCGCACTGGACGTTCCTGCACCGTGGACCTTCGATCGGTTCTGAACTTGCACCTGTCGATGTTCATGCAAAGACAAATCATTCGAACAGCAGCGTTCGTGTTCATTGGCGCATTCGCCGTCGCCTGTAGCGGCGACGCTTCGCGAAAAGAAGCCACTTCAACTGGCAACAGCACGGCGACGCTCAGCGGTGGACCGCCCGGTGGCACGCTCGTGGTTCTTGCCGATCGCGAACCCGACCAGCTCAATCCGCTGACTTTCCAGAGCACGCCGGCATATCAGGCAGTGCATCTGATGTTTCGTGCGCTCGCGCGACGCGACTCCACACTCAGCGGCTATGCTCCAGACCTCGCCCAGGCCTGGCACCTGGAGCTGGACTCGACACTGATTCTGGATCTGCGCAAAGATGTCTTCTGGGATGATGGCAAACACGTCACATCGGACGATGTTGTGTTCACGATCGACCGGCAGCGTGACTCGCTGACAGCATCACCACGCAAATCGGATGTTGCCGCCGTCGTGTCTGCCGTTGCGCGCGACAGCTTTACAGTGGCAGTCAAACTCAGCCGCACGGGTTTGTACACTGTGAACGCATTGCTCGAAGTAGTCCCCGTGCCCAAACATCTCCTCGCCAACATAGCGCCGACGCAGATGTCGAATGCGCCGTTCAATCGCAAGCCGGTTGGCAATGGTTTTTACAAGTTCGTCAACTGGAGTCCGGGACAAAACCTGTCGCTCACCGTCAATGCGACAAAGCCCGATGGACGCGCTGCGATCGATCGCATTGTGATGCGATTCATTCCCGACGTGAGCGCAGCACTCACATCGCTCCTGACAGGCGAGGGTTATCTGATCGTAAAGTTGCCCGCTAACCAGAAAGCGACAGTCACGAAATCGACCGCAGCAAAAGTCTACCTGGGCCCGCGCGTACGGCCCGCATGGATCGCATGGAATTCGCGTCGTCCTCCATTTGATGACGCGCGCGTGCGGCGCGCTCTGCTGATGGCAGTCGATCGTGCCACAATCGCAAAAGGCCTTTTCGGCGACGTAGGAGAGCCCGCACTATCGCCGATTCCGAAAGCACTGCGCGAGCACACGCCAACCGTAACGCCAATTCCGTACGACCCCGCGGGAGCAAGCACACTGCTCGCTCAGGCCGGCTGGAAAGACACGAATGGCGATGGCATCGTCGACCACAACGGCAAGCCGCTGCACTTCGAGGTCGAATTCATCTCGTCAGATCAAACACGACAGGATGTGCTCGTCGCAATGCAAAGCATGCTGCGACGCGTCGGCGTCGACATGGCTCCGCGCGCGTTCGAAAGCACCACATGGGTGAGTCATCTGCGCTCGGGAGAATTCACGGGAT
>JBBQYT010000438.1:0-3152 GCA_038208385.1 Longimicrobiales bacterium
TTCCACACTTCCAGAATCACTTCCACTACGTAGTCGATGTGACTCTGCGTGTAAACGCGGCGCGGAATTGCGAGGCGCACCAGCTCCATTGGGCCCGCTGTCTCTTCGCCGGTCTCGGGATTGCGCCGCCCGAACATCACGGTGCCGATCTCGACGGAGCGGATGCCGCCTTCCAGGTACAGCTCCGCAACCAGCGACTGACCCGGCAGCTGCAGCGGCGTCACGTGCGACAGAAATGCAGCCGCGTCGATGTAGATTGCGTGTCCGCCGGGTGGCTGGATGATCGGCACGCCTTCGCGCGAGATGTGCTCACCCAGATAACGCACGGATGCGAGCCGGTAATGCAGATAGTCTTCTTCGACGACTTCGCTGAGGCCGATTGCGATAGCTTCGAGATCGCGGCCGGCGAGGCCGCCATATGTCGGAAACCCCTCGGTTAGAATCAGCAGGTCTTTTTCGCGCTGCGCAAGCCGGTCATCGTTCGTCGCAAGCATGCCGCCGATGTTTGCGATCGCATCCTTCTTCGCCGAGAACGTACAGCCATCCGCGTACGAGAACATCTCGCGTGCGATGTCTTTTACGCTTTTTTTATCGTATCCAGGCTCACGCAGCTTGATGAGATACGCGTTCTCCGCGAAGCGACACGCATCGATGTAGAGTGGAATGCCGTGCGAGCGGCACAGCGCACTCACCGCGCGCAGGTTTGCCATCGAAACGGGCTGCCCGCCACCCGAATTGTTCGTGATTGTAATCATGCACAGCGGGATCTTTTGTGCACCCTCATCGCGTATCAACCGGGTCAGCGCCGCCACGTCGAGGTTGCCCTTGAACGGGTGCGGCTCTTGCGTTTGACGGCTGTCCGGGGACGGCAGATCTACCGCACGCGCGCCACTTGCTTCTACGTTCGCGCGAGTGGTATCAAAGTGGGTGTTGTTGGGCACGATGTCCCCCGCCTTGCACATCGTGCTGAACAGAATACGCTCCGCCGCGCGGCCTTGATGTGTCGGGATGACGTGCTTGAACCCGAACAGGTCCTGAACAGCGGCTTCGAAGCGATAGAAAGATCGTCCGCCGGCGTATGCTTCATCGCCCCGCATGATGCCGGCCCACTGTTCGGCACTCATTGCAGCCGTGCCGCTGTCGGTCAGCAGGTCGATCAGAACCTGGTCGGCTTTCAGCAGAAAGACATTGTAGCCCGCGTTCTCCAGGCTGGTCAGCCGGTCCGCGCGGCTCGTGATGTGAATCGGCTCGACGGACTTGATCTTGAATGGCTCAATGATGGTTCGCACTACACCCTTCCGGAGGTAGCGTCATGCACCGTCCCGACCTCGCCATCGAAGAGGAGCTCGGCATCATGATCGTAGACGGACAACGCACCGGTGTGTGGGTGCGCTCCGAGCCCGATGACGATGGTACGTGGCATAATGCGTTGATTTTTAGACGATCGGGAAAGCTGCCCGCAAGCGAGCCGCTCGTTACCGGACTGGAATGGCATGTGCCGCCGGGCATTGCGCTGAAGCGAGCCCAGGAGCTGGGCGAAAAGGACCAGATGGAGCTTTTACTTCGTGCACTGCGGCCGCGCCCGCCATTGATGTGACGGGCGACATCTCCGGTCAGCTCTTCCTGGCTGGCGTCGAGTCTTTGGGCGGCGGAATGACTTCGAGCGTCGGCATGATCGGCGTGCCGAGCGAGTTCATGACAGACGGCTTTTCAGGCCTGATGATGATACCCGGGCTCTCGAGAGGCGACTTCGTGTAGCCACGCTTGTCCGTCGACTCCGAGTCGCCGCACGCCGCCAGAAGGGCCAGCCCCGCCAGGGCCACACCCACCCGAATCGCCTTTGCCATGCTGCCCGTCATTTCTCCTCCACACCTGTGCCAGCCTGTCGCGCCGCAATCCGTCCGGAATTATGGCGAGAGCCCCGGCCCCGGACAAGGCACCGCGCCACTATCATGGAGCAACGTCGCCGTTTGACATTCCGCTCACAATTGCTTCTTTTTCAGTTACTCCCCCAACGAAAAAACTTTACACGCCACACGCGCCAGGAGCCGGACATGGCCCAGACGAACGAACGCGTATTAGCAATGGTGCGCGATGAGCTTCGAAAGAATCCCGCGATCAGCACAGCCGATCTATTTGCGAAAGCAAAGAAGTACAGCAAGGATGTCGCCGGGCTGGACATCCGCCAGTTTCACGCGCGCTACCCGCTGCAGATAAAGCGGAGTCTATCGCCGCGCAAGCGTCGTCGCGGCGCTGCAAGGAAAGCAAATGCAGGTGCGGCTCAACCATCGGCAGCGAAGTCCGCTGCAACGAACGGAACCGGCAAGCGCGGTCCCGGCCGGCCGCGCAAGAATGCTACACCGTCAGCAACGTCCACCGCTGGAAGGGCATCCACTCCAAGCGGAAATCGCAGCGCAGTACGAAACGTTCTGCTTCAGTTTGCAAAAGATATCGCAGGCGCCGAACAGCGCTCGCAGTTCATCGATGTGATTGCGGGAATCGACAACTACGTAGAACAGGTGATACGCGCGGCGAGTTAGCATCAGTTTTACTGCTGTAGACCGATTTCCGTAGCGATGGGTCTCATCGCTTCGATCACGTTCTTAATGTGCTCATCGAGGTCCACACCAAGCAGCTCCGCACCGCGCTTCACATCCTCACGGTCGACGCCGCGTGCAAACGCGGGATCCTTCATCTTCTTCTTCACAGACTTCGCTTCCAGGTCCGAGATACCCGTCGGTCGCATGAGCGCCGTCGCCTTAACAAGGCCCGTAATCTCATCGCAGGCGAGGAGCGTTTTGTCGAGCTGGGTCTCAGGAGGTGTGTTCGTGAAGTCCGGACGATGCGCCAGAATCGCGTGCAGAATGTCTTCGTCATAACCGCGCTTCCGAAGCTCCTCGACGGCAGTCACCGGATGGTTGTCCGGATATTTCTCCCAATCCAGATCGTGCAACAACCCCGCCAGTCCCCACTTCTCCTCATCCTCGCCGAACTTCCGCGCATAGAAACGCACGGCCGCTTCGACACTGCGCATGTGCGCACGCAGCCCTTCGTTCTCAACCCATTCATTCAACAGCTCAACGGCCTCGTCGCGTGACGGCACTTTGACCTCAGCGATTAGTGATTTGCGATTAGCGATTAGTTTACTGATG
>JBBQYT010000439.1:0-3152 GCA_038208385.1 Longimicrobiales bacterium
ACACTCGGTCAGGTTGTTGGACGATCAGTCGTCCAACAGTCCGAGATGTTCGCCCTTGAATACGCGGAACAGGAACCAGAGCGATGGCAGCAGCAGTACAAGACCGACCGGCAACGTCAGCAGGACAAAGCGCAGCGTTGACGCCGGCGCTGCGTCATAAATTGTAATGTCCGGATAGATAATGTAAGGAAACTGGGCGAGCCCCCAACCACCGAGCAGGCAGATCACCTGCAGGACCGCAGCAGTCCGCGCCAGGCGATAGCGCCGTACGCGCAAAGCGCCGCCCGCGACCAGAGCCGCGATGGCGCCGATGATGAGCACCGGCAGTGCGCGCGCAGTCAGAAGGCCTGCGAGCAGGTGTGGCGCTTCACTCCGCAGGAATGGCAGCAGCAGCGCTGAGAATGCCACTACGAATGTCCCTGCAATCAGCGCGCGCGCGCGGAAGTCCTCCTGCAGGTCGCCGTCGATTTCATTGGCGAGATACACGGCGGCAAGGTATGCACAGAGCGCGAGTGCGAGCGCGCCCATCGCCAGCGAAAGCGGGCTGAGCCACGCGCGTGAGGCGGTAATTCCGGCAGGGTCTGAAACCTTCAGCATGCCTGAGGACACGGCACCGAGCGACATACCGAGCAGCACCGGAGTGATTACGCTTGCGACACCGAACAACACGCCGAACAGGCGTTGCTGGGTGCGTCCGCCACTTGTCGCATACGTACGAAATACGAATGATGCACCGCGCAGAATGATGCCGAGCAGCACGAGATGGAAGGGCACGTAGAGGGCGATGCTGAGTGCCTCGAACGCGCGCGGATACGCCGTGAAGAGCAGTACGATCACGAAGATCAGCCACACGTGATTCGCCTCCCAGACGGGACCCATTCCGTGTGCGATGACTTCGCGCTGTTCGTGCTTGCGCGGCCGCGTTGCAAACAGGTCCCAGACGCCACCGCCGAAATCGGCACCGCCCAGCACGGCATACGCCATTACGGCGATCAGGACCGCACCGGCGATTATGATTTCAGCCCGCATGTTCAGCTCCTGCCGCATATTCGCGCGCGCGCGGGTGTGCGAGCCCGCGCAACAGAACAACGAGCGCAACGCCGAGCATGATGTACAACAGGCTGAAACCGAAGAATGTGATGTCGACGGACTGCACGGGCGTCACGCCATCCGCAGTGAGCATGATGTTGTAGATGATCCATGGCTGCCGGCCGGCTTCGGTAACGACCCAGCCTGCTTCGAGAGCCAGGATTCCCATTGGTGACGCGAGCACGGCCGCACGCAGCGCGAGCCGCTCGTGCTTACCCTTCCAGCGCGCCCACCAGAACAGCGCGGCGAGGCCAATCATCGCGAAGCCAAAGCCAACCATCGCCTGAAAGGCAAGATGAGTTACGATGAGATTGGGCCAGGCCGCGCGCGGAAAACTCTGCAATCCCTGGACTACGCCCGCAGGATCGTGATGAAGCAACAGGCTCAGCCCCGACGGAATCCGCAAACCGAGATGAACGATTCCGGTGTCATCGGGAATCCCGCCGATCGTGAGTGGCGCATGCGGGCCTGTCTGGAGCAGCACTTCCATCGCCGCAAGCTTCAATGGCTGATACTTCGCCATCGCGCGTGCCGAGATGTCGCCGCTGAGCGGCTGCAAGACGGCAGTTACAGTTGCAACCGTGAATGCGATCGTTAGCGCGGACTTGTGAAAAGCATCGCGCCGTCCGCGCAACATTCCGACTGCATACACACCCGCGACGGCAAACGATGTCGCCACGTAACACGACAGGCTCGAGTGCAGCGCCATGTGCAGCCACGCAGGACTTCGGAACGGCGCAGTCGGATCACCCGACGGCGTGCCGACCGGCGCCTGCATCCACGCATTCGCAGCAACCACCAGCACGCCGGAGGCGAGGCCGCTCAGCGCAATGGCAAATCCGGTGAGCCAGTGGACGCGCGCTGACAGCCGGTCCCAGCCGTAGATATACAAACCGAGAAAAATCGCCTCGACAAAAAATGCGTACGCCTCGAGCGCAAACGCAGACCCGATCGTACTTCCCGAATACGCCATAAAACGGGGCCATAACAAACCAAGCTCGAATGCGAGCGCCGTCCCCGACACAGCGCCAACTGCAAACGTGAGCGCCGTCGCCTTACCCCACTTGACTGCTATCCTCCTGTAATGCAGCTGCCCCGTACGCAGCCACATACCTTCGGCGACAATCAACAACACCGGCATCCCGATCCCCAGCGCCGCAAACACCATGTGAAACGCAAGTGAGACCTCCATTTGTGCGCGCGCAGCGAGGACGGAATTCATTGCTTCTTCGACGTTGCCTGGGTCATCGGCTTGTCGGCTCTCCGGCGTTGGTTTGGTTGCCGGCGGTCGGCACGGTTTCTTCGGTCGCCCGGCATCTACGGGGTGCCGGGTTCTTCATCTTCCTGGCGTTGGTCACGTGTCAGGAGTCAGCACGGGCTCTACAGCTTCCCTGCATCTTCACATCAACGCTACTTCAACTCTTCTGCGCTGGTCATTGGTCATCAGTTCATTCGTCGTCACTCAACCTTCGTTTCGTACCCCGCCAATTGAAAGCGTGCATGGGAGACAAACAAGACGAACGAGAACTGCGACGAATGAACGATGACCAATCGCGAAAAACGGGTAAGATGCAGGTCGCGACGAACACGCGATCGGCGGGCCAGCAAGCAGATGCCCGTGCCGACTCCTGACACCCAAAACCGCAGCCAATCTCGGATGACGATATACAAGCGGGGCCTGAATGCGATGAAGGACACCGCGTTGACCAGCCGGGCACGTCACCGTGCTGACCCTGCCGGGAAAAACAAACAGGCGGAACCGCAACCGGTCCCGCCTGTCCAACACACAAGCTGGTTTTTTATCCTAAGAGTGTGACAAAAGCGCCAGCAAAAGAAGATCCCGCAGATCGCGGGCGCTCAAGAGGCTCAGCTCTACCAGCGCATAGCGATGCAATACGAATCCGCCTTCGCTCTGGAATGCAATCAGCTTTGTCGAGCCCATCACTCCATCGGCCGCCAGCGAACGGTCCGACACCTCCCAGACCTCCCCACCAAACTGTACAGCTCGCGTTCCTGCGGTCGCGTTCTTCGGCGTCATGACCATCCTCGAATCAAAGTCTGGC
>JBBQYT010000440.1:0-3146 GCA_038208385.1 Longimicrobiales bacterium
GTACCAATGTCGATCACGGGACCAACCTCGAAGGCGTACATCCGGCCTGTGAGATGCGGCAACACTTCGAAGCCGAAATCGGCGGGCGCGCGCTGCGGAAGGTAGTCATACAGCTCCCTGCCAGCAACGTAGATACCCGCATTTGCGAGGGTGGAATCCGGGTCAGCAGGCTTCTCCACAAAGGCAGTGATTCGCCTTGTCGGATCGAGCGTTGCAATGCCACAGCTCTTCGGATCGTCGGTCGAAAACACGGCCATGGTCAACACGCCATCGTGGGTCCTGTGGAAGCGCTCCATCCCCGCCAGGTCCGGATTTCCGAGATTGTCCGTGTACACAATGAAAAACGATTCCTCGCCTCTCACGAAATCCCAGTTTGCACGAACAGTTCCAGCGCTGCCGCGAAGGTCAGGCTCATAGACGGTGTGCGTCGTCACGCCGAAGTCCGTCGCACGGACGAAGGCATCGACCTGCGGCGCGAGATAGTGCGTGTTGATGAGCACCTCGTCGATGCCGTGTCGCCGGCAGGCGTCGAGCCAGATGCCGAGAATCGGCGTTCCGCCAATCGGCATGAGACACTTGGGTACGTTGTCCGTCCAGGGTTTCAGACGAGTTCCGAGGCCTGCTGCAAGCAGGAATGCCTTCATCGCATCTTCATCTTTTTTCTGGGCGATTGTCTTCTGTTGTTTTCATCTCTTCGGGCGGCGGCGGGTCAGGAGTCAACACGGGAGTCTTCAGCCAGCGCCTCGCAACCCGAAGACGCCGTTATCAAGAGATGCCGGGTGGCTGCAGAAACCGTGTCGACCGATGCAGTGCCCACCCTACTTCCACTCATAGCTCCGCACGTTGAAAATCACCTTCGTGCCGTCGCGGCTCAGCATGAATGGCAGCTCCCGATACCCTCTTAGGGCTTCGCGGACCTGGTCGCGGCGTTCGCTCGGGCAGTACAGCAGCAGAAAGCCGCCGGAGCCTGCGCCTGCGACTTTGCCGCCGAGGGCGCCTGCGGCGCGCGCACGGTCGTAGAGATCATCGATCTCGGGGTTGCTGATGTTGGACGCCAGCGTCTTTTTGGTTTGCCAGCTGTCGTCGAGCATCGTGCCGAGCTTGTCAAACGATCCATTCGAGCCATCGAGCAGGTGCGAGCGCGCGGTGAACGCGAGGTCGCGCAAATGAATGAGCTCGTTGATGCGGCGCGGGATGTTGCGCTTCTGCTCGAGCAGCACTTCCGACGAGTTGCGCGTGCGATCGAGATAGAACAAAAGCAGGTTCGAGACGACGCGCCGTTTCTGTTCATCGCTCAGGCGCAGGCGTTCGGCGTGGATCACGCCATCTTTGGGGAACTCGAGGAAGCACAGGTTGCCGTATGCAGCAATGTACTGATCCTGCACCCCAATGGGTTTGCCGAGCACATCGATTTCGATCTCGCATGCTTCGCGGGCAAGCTGCTCGAGTGTGGCCTGCTCACCCTGATGCGTGTAGAACGCGTTCAGCAGTCCGACCGTGATACTGCTCGAAGATCCGAGACCGCTTCCCTCCGATGGCACGTCCGCAAGCGTCGTGATCTCGATACCGCGATCGATGCCGGTGCGGCGCATTGCTTCGCGCACGAGATCGTGCTCGATCTCATCGACGGTATCGACGATTTCCTTGCGCGAATAATTGATGTAGATCTTGTCGTCGAAACGTTCCTTTACGATGACATACACGTACTTGTCGATGGCGAGGCTGAGCGCGGCGCCGCCTTCCTGCAGGTAGAAATCGGAGAAATCGGTGCCGCCGCCGAACAGGCTGACGCGCAGTGGTGTCTGGCTGATGATCACCGCGCACCGCCCGGGTCAGGCGCGACTGAGCGCACGACGTCCATCTCTTTCATTTTACGTTCTGCGTAGGCGAGCACATCGTCGACATTGGACTGGCTCTGCAGCCAGCTCGCATAGGCCGTCACACTGTCTCGTGCAGTATGCTTCGGCTCCCAGCCGAGCGCACGCAAACGCGAAACGTCGGATACGATGTGACGCGTATCGCCAAAACGGTATTCACCGGGGATGGCCGCGTGGAGATCGCTTGCGAAAACATCCCGTACAATTTCAGCGAACTCCGAAACCGTATATGTGCGACCACCGCCGACGTTGAACACGGCGTCATTCGCAGCATCCGACTCGAGCACCAGCAGATTTGCGGCGACGACATCCTGGATATTCACGAAATCGCGCAGCTGCTCACCGTCCTCGTAGACCGATGGCGCTTTGCCGAAGTGATAGTTCAAGGAAAAAATCCTGCACGCTCCCGAATAGGCATTGTAAAAAGACTGGCGCGGGCCCTGCACGATGGAATAGCGGAGAGCGACGGTAGGAATCGCGTAGCGCTTTCCGATGTTGAGTGAAATCAGCTCCTGCGTGTATTTCGAAACGGCATACTGATTCTGCGGGTTGATGCGCGACTCGTCGGTTTGCTGCGGAAAGGCGGGCGAACCGCACGCGGGACAGTAATGCTCCCATGCGCTTTGCTCGAGCGCGGCTTCCGGCCTGATGTCGGGGAAGAACTCGGCCGCCTCATCCGCAGCATGCCGCTCGGGTGTGCCACAGCGGTATCTGCCTTCGCCATACACTGCCTGGGACGACGCCACGACGATTTTCTGGAGCGACATTCTCCGCTCGACAGCCACTTCGTACAACAGCGCAGTGCCGACACTGTTTACGTGAAAAAAGCGGCTGAAGTCGGGCATGTAATCCTGATAGGCTGCGAGATGGAACACAGCGTCAATGCCATCGAGCGCGCGTTCCACCGCAGTCTTGTCGCGCACATCGCCTTCGACGAGCTCCGCGTCGGGCTGCAGATACGATGGCTTTCCCTTCAGGTGCACAGGTTTCTGGAAGTTGTCCAGAATGCGCACCGAATGTCCGCGCGCGAGCAGTGCATCGACAGTGTGCGAGCCGATGAAACCCGCCCCACCGGTGACCAGGACCTTGCTCAGCTGCGACGCTCCCGATCTGCGAGGTCAGGGATCCGGTAGCCGAGCACAATGCGACACACGGTATCGGCGACGTTCGTTTGCAGATACTCGACAGGAGCCGTCCATGCGGGTGGAGCAGACAGAACAAGCTCGACTGCGCGGATAACCGAGTCGGGCTCCGTACCGGCGAGGATGT
>JBBQYT010000441.1:0-3142 GCA_038208385.1 Longimicrobiales bacterium
CGGAATTACGCAAAGGACCACCCCATCGAAGTGATGAGGCGGTCCTTTTTGCGTAATTCCGCGTCTTCCGCGTCTTCTGCGGTTAAATGCTTCTTTGTTTTTCTACTCGACTCGCACGATCTGCAATCTCAACGTGGTCGGCAGCGTTGTGGCCGTGCCGTTCGGTCGCAGCTCGTAGGCCTGCGTTTGTGTTTGTGCGCCTGACACCTGGAACGTCGAGAATGTACCGCCACGCAGCTGTGTGACGTTCACGCTGAACGTGCCGAATGTCTGGACGTGTGTTGCGAGTGGCGATGGCGTTGGGAAGAAATTGCCGTTGTCCGGGCCATAGTCGCCGAACTGGCCTGCGAACACATTGGGCATGTTCCAGCTTGGCAGCTTCAGCTCTGCACGTGCGGGTGTAAAGCCGGGGTAGTCATCCACGGCCAAAGCAGTGCTCCAATCGCTCAGCAGGTTCTTGAATACCTGGCCTGTGCGTGCTTCGATGTTGCTGATGCCGTGGAGTGTTCCCTCCTGCACGAGCGCCTTGAAGAACCCCGATTCGTTTGCACCGCCGTAAGTGTCTGCGGCCCATCTGAGGAAGGACCACGCACTGCCGTATACGGTGCCCGTCTGGTTCGGGCTCTGTAGCGGGGACAGCGTTTCCACGTTCTCTTCGTAGTCGTAGAGGAAGCTGAAGACATCGAACATCGCGTACTCACGCGAACCGACGCATCCGGCGTTCGTCGGACGCACATCGCAGCGAATGCTCTGTGCGTACGTGACGTTTGCTTTTTGCGCGAAGTTGTAGATCGTGCGTGCGTACAGCTCTTCGGCGATGATCGCCGTGCCTTCTTCGAGCCACGATTCTTCGGGGCCGGTGTTGCGCGAAATGTGCTCCGCATTCGCCGTGATGTGCTTGGACTCGTGGATCACGACCGACCGGATGTAGTCATACCACTCCGGCGGGCTCCACAGGCGATTCGGTCCCGGCCAGCCGTCGTACACACCGGAATTGTCGGTCGGAACGTATCCGTAAAAGATTTCGGCGAGGTTGCTGCCCTGGCAGACAGCTTTGTCGAACATGTCGCCGGATGATACGAAGCCGAGGATGTTGCCCGCGCCTTCATCGTTTACAGCCTTCGAGAACAACATGTACTCGTGGCCATCGTTGTTCGTACTTGCATCGTACGCGAGCGGGTTACCGAAATTCGCCGTCAGGATTGCAAACTGCTTGTTGTCGAATTCGGTACCGAGCTTCACGTAGAACGAGTCCATCGTGCCGGCGAGCGGCGCAGTGATATCCTCGAGGACAATGCCCTTCGACCCCAGGAACACGACGCGTCCCTTTACCGAGCGTGCCGGGTTCGTCGTCGCGGTCGGTCCGTTGCACAGCGCGCTCGTGTTCGGAATCAACAGCGAAAGCGTGTCACCCAGCTTTGGCAGCACCTGCGCCGCTGCACTGAGCGGATTCAGGCCACCCGAGTTCCGCGAAAACCGGAGCCTCTCCATGATCTGACGGTTCTGCTCAACCAGTGCGCTGTGCGCGCGCGAGCGCTCCAGCAATGCGGGCGGCAGCGTCGGCCGGTCGTTGGCCGCCTGCCCGCTGAACGTGATGGTCTGTGCCGCCGGAGTCGATGACGTCTGCGTTCCGGGAACGAGGCCGCGGAATGTGAACCTGGACAGGTTCGCCGTGTCGGGATTGAAGTTCGAGACCGTCAGGAAATAGGTGCCGCCAGTCCGCGGGAATTCGTTGCACGTGATGTCGATGCCGTTTTCGATTGCAAGCGACTGACCTACGGCGAGCGTGCGCTGTGTTGCAACCGTCAGTGACTGTGTTGAAGACACAGCCAGCGTGCCCACAGTGACACTGACCGTCGCGGCGTGCGTCGCAGAACATGGGAATGCGGCCCGCGCCGGCAGCGTCAATGTCAGTTGCGAAGCAGTTGCCGCCGTCACCGGCACGGTGATGCCATCGAACTTCACGACGTTGCCGGTCAGCGTTGGCGAGAAGTTCGTGCCTGTGATCGTCACGACGGCGCTCGGTACGAGCGTTGCCGGCGCGATGGACGCGATCGTCGGTGCATTCGGCGCGGTCGTGCCGCCGGTCACAGTCGCAACGGCTGTCGCAGTCTTGCCCTCGATTGCCGCCGTGATCGTCGCCTGACCGTTCGAGATTCCCTTCACAAGACCATTGGCATCGACGGTCGCAATCGCATCGCTCGATGACGTCCATGTGATCGTACGGCCCGTGATTGTATTGCCGCCGGCATCTTTCACAGTCGGCGTTACCTGCTGTGTATTGCCCGCTGTCAGGTTGAACGCGTTTGGCGCCAGCGTGATCGTGGCCGCTGCGCCCGCACCAGCGGTCGCCGTAAACACAACGGCCGGCAGCGATCCGGACGTCGCTGAAAGCGTATTTGGACCCAGTGCAGCCCCGAGCGTCCACGTTATGCGCGCGATTCCGCTTGCATCCGACGTCGACGTCGGACTTGACACCGACCCGCCACCTGACGTGACGATCCACGCCACCGTCCCGCCCGATACTGGATTGGCGAAGTTGTCCGCCAGCTTTACCGAAGGCTGCGTCGCGAGGGCGGAACCGGAGCCACCTGTCTGGAGGTCGCCGCCAACCTTTGTCAGGCTGGCCGCCGCTCCGGACCTGATTGTCGCGTGAAACGTCACTGCTCCGGGTGCGGGGACGACTGTGGTGGTAACGCGGGCATCGACGGTCGCTGAGCCTGCGGTCGTCCCGAGCGTCCATGTTGTCTGCGCGAGGCCGTTTGCATCGGTCGTCGTTGCCGCATTGCTTACCGATCCAGCTCCTGAAGTGATTGTGAATGTTACAGTTGCGCCGTTAACGGCGAGGCCTTTGGAGTCTGTGATCTTGACGACGATGGGGGAGGCGACCTGCGCACCGGCGCCGGCGGTCTGGCCATCACCGGATACGGCCACGATTGCGGCGGGTGGTCCGACGGTAGGTGTCGCGGGTCCGCCATCGCCTCCGCCGCAAGCGGCCAGGAGGAGTACAGACGTTGCCAATGGCCAGAGTGCGGGGCGAAACCGACGCATAGAAAACCTCAAAACTTTGGGGCCAGGAGGATAGGCACCGGGAATATTTGTCGGAAGGAGAGCCGGGGCACGTAGAAGCTAAACCGGGTCC
>JBBQYT010000442.1:0-3129 GCA_038208385.1 Longimicrobiales bacterium
TCACGCTCATCGACGAGAACGGCCAGTCAAGCGGGATGATTGAGGATGACGACCTCGCGGCCGTCCTCGAAGATGACGTCGACACCGAAGAGTTCATCGACGATACCAACGCTGACGAGTAATCGAAGAACAGTATCGCAAACGAAAACGGCCGCCCTCTCCGGGGCGGCCGTTCTTCATTTTGCACCCGCGCCGCCTAGGCCGCCGACTTCTTTTTGCGAACGCGTAGAGTTTGCAGAGCATTCGCCGCCTGACGGCGCCACTCGGCTCCGTTCAGGCCCTTTGGATAGCGCTCGTAATTCAACACCCCGTTATGCGGTGCGCGCGTAAACACATAGCGCGGCGCCGGCCGGAATTTTTCGATCGCAGTGCTGAACGTACTTACGATTTCGTGTTGGCTCGTGAACGCCTCATACATGCGCTTTTTCGCGAGCTGGTCTGCGTCTGCCAGCACGATCACGCGCTGCTCCCGGTCAGCGCCTGCGTGCGGCAGAAACTCATGGACGGTACGCACGCCACTCCGGCTGTGATACGATGTCAGCTCGAGAATCGCAGGAACCGGCACGCCTTCGCGCAGCAACAGACCACAGGCCATGTGCACTGCGAAGGCAGTCGCGTCGTGATCGGTGTGGCCGCCCTCGTACGGATGCGTGATCACGACCTCGGGACGCAGCTGGTCGAGCACCTCCGCGACCTTCATACATAGATCGACGAGGCGCAGCGATGCCTGACCATCTACATAGCCCAGACAGATGATGCGCTCGGGAGGAACTCCCGCAAATGCAAGCGCGCGTTCCACTTCTTCACGTCGTGCAGCAGCATATTCCTCACGCGACGAGAATCCGTACCGCTCCGTGACTGCCGGGTCAGCTGGCGCACCATCGGTCACGTGCACAACCGCCGCATTGTCCAGACGAAGCAGGCGCGAGCCCGCACCGATTGATTCGTCGTCCGGGTGCGCCACGATGATCGCCGTCGTTGGCGCAGGACCGCTATCCGCCGGATCCGAACAGAGGCTGTCGATGAGGCGCTGCTTCAGCTTGCGCGGCAGACGGAATCGGCCCCCGCGACGCTTCGGCATCGCTGCCAGCGACGCCTGCCTCAACATCGATTGCCGCTTCGTGCTATGGATTCCCGCGAGCGGAGATTCGAGTGCAATCTGCCCAAGAAGTTTGATTTCCGTCTGAAGTGCCTGCAGGCGATCCGCCTGGCGCATGGTCCCGTGCGTTACGAGCAGGTCATTCGGTCGCGGACCGGAAAGGACTGCGGTCGATGTCGTTGCCGTCGTTTCTTCAATTCTGCAGCCGGCGCGCGGGTCTTCGCCTGCCTGTTTCGGCGCACTGGTTGCTTTCACGCTTCTCGCCTCCCTTTCTGCTGAGCGGCAAGTGATTCAAGTCATTTCTGCTAGTGCATTTAGTGCTCGTGTGATTTAGCAATACTCATGCCTGCATCACGCATGGCTACGTCCGCCAGAAGATCCTGTGCTTCGTAAAAAAGCGGATCGAGAACCCGACCGCAGCGACGACCAGCAGACTCCGCAGAACCGCTTCCGGCCAACTCGCGCTGAGGAAATCACCCACGTTCAACAGATACAGAATGTGATTCAGGAACAGCATGTAAATGATGTAACCCATCAGCGGGTTCTGGCCGACTTCCAGTACCGGCTCCAGGATTTTTCTTCCCTGTTTGCGCATGTCGAGAATGATCGTGAGCGCCATCAGAACGCCCATTGACACACCGGTCGTCACGAACAGATAGCTCAGTGTTTGCGGGTCCTTCTTGATACCGCCATCCGCGGCCTCGCTAAGAAGCCCGACCGCGACAAGGAATGCGCTCCAGCGATAGAATGTCGCGATGATGCGTTCCTGCTCGTTGCCCGGCCTCGAGACCAGGAAAAGTCCCAGAACGGCGATGCCCAGCACGATCACCGTCGTGCCCGGCACGTAATGTTCCTTGTAGAGACCAACAAGCAGCACCGGTATGATCGCGAGCGCCGCGGCGACGACTGCAAGCTGTCGTTCCGCCGGCCATGTCGGCCGCTCCATGCTCGTCACGGCGCTGCGTGCCGCGCGCATCCACTGCACGAGCAGGTCGCCCGCGATCAACCCCGGAATCACGATGAGCAGAAGCTCGAGGAACCACGACTCATAGAGCCAGCTCGCGGGCGTCGCCTGCCAGAAATCCTGCGCCCACCCTTCACCTGTCGCGCTCTGCCTAACCGCGACCACGAGCGCCATGATGACGATGCGCGCCGTCCAGTTTCTGCGCGTGAACAGCCAGATCACAGAGCCGACAATACTCGTGAATGCAATGGACACGATGATGTCGTCCTGGCGAATCGGCGAAAAGCGCTCGTGGTACAGCGCAGGAAACACCACGAAGAAATAGGCGAGAGCTCCTGCCCAGCCTGCCCACCGGACGATTTTGAAGACTCTGGGGTTCCAATCGTCGCGGCGGCGCGTGAAAATCGCGAAGCACAACAGAAAGCCAATGATCGAAATCACGTTGCCGCGTCTCGTGTCATCGTGCGTCCAGAACGGATTCACGTGGCCAATGATGAACGCGAATACGAACAGCATGAAGCCGCGTTTGATTGCGCCCATGATGACGGACGGGTACTGCATGCCGCGTGCGAGGCGCTGGCTGTTCGTGATCGGAATTGCAGCCGCCATCGAGAACAGGAACCCCGGGTACAGCAGATCGCGCCACGTGAGGCCCGATACGTTCACCAGCGTCTCACCGGGCGCGGGATACTGCATGTGGTACATCCAGTTCGGATAGATTCCCGTCACCGCCGGAATACCAAAGGCAAAGTTCATTGCAAGCAGATAGAGACCGCGGAAGGTATCGAGGCTGAGCGCACGTTCCTTTGCTGCTTTCGCTGGAGCAGCGCTCACCGGCTCGTGGTGCGAGCCTTCGATCTCCGGCACTGCGTCCGGCACGGTCATGGTCGCAACGCCGCCGCTTTCGACTGACGGTGCATTGCCGCCATTCAGCGCGAAGTGTCGGCGTGACAGCTCGACTTCGCGTCGCGTCAACTCGATCTCGCGCCGCGTCAGCTCTTCCGCGCGCACCGCCTCGAATTTCTCGAGCTCCGCAACGTCGCCCGTCACGGGCGGGTGAATTACG
>JBBQYT010000443.1:0-3127 GCA_038208385.1 Longimicrobiales bacterium
GTTCACATTCAATCTGCTCGAAGGCCTCAAGGGTGCAGCTGATGCAGACAAGAATGGCATCGTGACATTCGATGAGATTTCGGATTACGTGTCGGGGAAAGTGAAGGCGGATACAGGAGGTCGCCAGAATCCCCAGCGTTCCGGGCTTGGTGATATTCCGCTCGCCGTTTCGATGGTTACGCCGGCGCAATAAAGCAGCGATTAGCGATTAGCGATTGGTCTGCTCGTCGCACGGCACCTTCCAGCACAAACGCGAAACGCCCGGCAGCTTCCGAAGCGCCGGGCGTTTTACATAGCGACGGACAAACTAATCGCTAATCGCCAATCGCTAATCGCTGCATTTAGAGCTCTCGCCAATCTTTCTCCAGTACTTTCCGATACACTCCACTCTCAACCATCAAATCTACCAGCGAGCTATCGAGCATTCCATCCTTTGCTTCCATCCGAATGATGTCGAGTGCCCTCTCGATGGGTAGCGCGCGCTTGTATGGACGATCGGATGCGGTCAATGCATCGAAAATGTCTGCAATCGTCATCACGCGTGTCTGCACCGGGATTTCCGCGCCCGCGATGCCGCGCGGATAGCCACGACCATTCAGCTTCTCGTGGTGACCGTACGCGATGTTGGCGAGATCGCGAAGGTCATCGGTCCAGGGGATTTGTGAGAGAAACTTGTACGTCTGCTCGACGTGCGATTCGATTTCCTTGCGCTCGCGTTCATCGAGACTGCCTTTCGGGATACGCAGGAAATGTACTTCCTCATCCGTCAGGTACGGCGCTGCTTCATCATTGGGGCCGCGGAATGTGCGCTGCGTAAGCTCGCCCAGGATCTCCGCACTCTTTTCGGCGAGGATGGCGGGCTCGTTGGAGGCACGGACGGCCGCGTGCAGCTCATCGAGATGATTCAGCTGCTCGTGGAATCGTTCCTCGAGCTGATGCGGATCGGTATCCCTGTTCTGCGTGACCAGCTCCGCGCGCGTCTTGAAGTAGTCAGCCTCGATTGTGCGACGAATCAGGTTGAAGCGCGACTCGACTCGCTCGTACAGGTAGGGCGGCAGCTTCTTCGCCTTGATAAGGACTTCCTCACGCACACCGACTTTGCCGAAGTCGTGCAGCAGTGCGGCGTAGCGAAGCTCCCGCATCTGGTCGCGACTGAAACTCACGTCGGCGAACGGTCCGGTCTGCGTCCTGTTGATCGCGTCCGCAACGTCGACGGTAAGCGAAGCGACGCGCACGCTGTGTCCAGCCGTCGTCGGGTCTCGTTGATCGATCGCGGTCACCGCAGCCTTCACGAAGCTCTCGAACAAGCTCTGGATCTGCGCATACAGCCGCGAGTTCTCGATCGATATTGCCGCCTGTCCTGCGAGTGAGCCGACCAGCTGAAGCTCGTGTTCGCCGTAGGCGACAACGTGCGTATCAGCTGCAGCTTCGTTTGTGATTTGCGCAGTGATGTCCTTCTTGCGATTGATCAGCTGCAGCACGCCGACAACTTCCTCGCGATGATCGATCATCGGTACAACGAGCATCGACTTGGTACGGTATCCAAAACGTTCGTCGAAGCTACGGTTGAATGTATATGGCGCAGCGCCCGGCAGGTGATACACATCGTCGAGCAGCAGCGGCTCACCCTTTGTCGCAGCGTAGCCAGCAACGCTCGTGGTGCTGAGCGGCAGGGTGAACTCGCTGAACGGCAGGTCGGGGAGCGAATCGTTTTGGGAGAGCTTGAAGCGGAGCTGACGCGGCTCGTCGCCGCCACCTTCAGTCAGATACAGGCTGCCTGCATCGCTGTGTGTCAGCCGCATTGCCTGATCGAGAATCTGCACGAGCAGTGCGTCCGGATCGCGCTCCGTCATGAGCGCCATGCCGATGCGACTCAGCTCGCGCAGCTCTGCGCGTGAGCGCGCGAGCTCTTTCTCCACGCGTGCGGATGCGAGTCGTGCGGCCGCCAGCTGGAATGCTGTGCGCAGTGCGCGCAAAATCGTATCGCGGCTCGCGCCCGTCGGCAGTGTCAGATGAATGCGTTCGGCGGAATCGGGCAGGTCATTGGCCACTTCTTCATTCGCAACAACGACCAGCGAATGTGGCAAACGGTGCAATGCTGCCGACAAATCCGGCGTGCCCTGGGCGAGACGCCGCTCGAGCAGGAGTACTGCAGGCGCATCGGAAATACCACGAATGTCCGATACGGATGCGATCTCAGCCGGGTGATCAACTTTTTCTGCGTCGAGCGCCGGCTGTATTATCTCAAAGAGATCCCCCGAGCCGTGATACAAAACGGCGCGGGGGTTCTTCGCTCCATCGTTCTGCGGCATTCGGTTCAGCTTCCTGTCTGTGCGTCGGCCGCTGAGAATTGGCGCGCTGCACCGTCGAGGTCTCCGAGTGCATCGAGCACCTCACCCTTCAGCTGGCGAAACGCCCTTCCCTTTGCTGCGTCCGCGGGCATCGCATCGAGCGCATGCTTTGCCGCGTAGAAAAATCCCGCACTGCGGTATGCAAGAGCACTGAGGAAAAGCCCATCCGTTTTGAGATCGATTCCAGCGGACGTGATCTCCTTCAGCTGCGCCTTCATTGCGGCCTGTTCCTTTTCGGTCGCGATCGAAAAGCGCTGTGCCTCGCTGACGCGGCCACCACTCGTCGGTGCAACAGCCCACTCGTACGTGGCGCCGGGCGCGAGCGCGACGTCAGTCGCCGAGAACGTGAAGACTGTATCTGCACCTGCCTGGAACCGAACCGGCTTGCAGTAGGCCCGAGTACCGTCTGCCTGGCATGCTTCACCCACGCGCCGCACCTGCACGACGTACGCGGGCGCGCCGGCAATGCGATACCACATGAGCGGCGGTCGCACGGACAGCAGCTTCACCCGGTTGCGCGGCGAGATCGGCACTGCGGAACCCGCGATCGGCCGGATCATTCCCTGCCGGTTCGGATGCGCGCGCGCATCGGTGGTGGCAACCACGGAAAGTGTTTGCACGGTGCGCGAGAAGAGACCCGCGGACTGCGAGGCCTTTGCATCGGCGATGACAATCGGCGTTGTTGTCGTCTGCATCTTGCCGGTGCGGTACAACAGCACGGCCTTGCCGCCTTGCGGCACGATCAGCTTGTCACCGGACAGGAGATGCATGCCGAC
>JBBQYT010000444.1:0-3126 GCA_038208385.1 Longimicrobiales bacterium
GTTGTCGTCGATCTTTGGCGTCAAGGTGGCCGAACTCGAGGCGGTTAGGTTTCACGCTACGGGTGCAGCGGGCCGCCGGGTTGAGCGTTGGGCGGGCGCTGACCCGGTGGCCGTCCGGTGGCGCGCATCGTGCCGGAACAGCGCGCACGAGCAGTTTGGACGAACTCCCACGAAGACGGTTATGCCAGACGCAACGCACCACACGAATGCAGCCCCGACCGAGCGTATCCGCGTCGTCATCACGCCGGACTATGACGCGATTGCGAAGCTGGTGGCGCATCACATTGCGACTGTGATCCGGAGCAAGGCCGCTACCGGCGGGCAGGCGGTGCTGGGACTCGCTACGGGCTCGACGCCGATCGGCGTTTACCGCGAGCTGATCCGCATGCATCGGGAGGAGGGTCTCGACTTTACAAACGTCGTGACGTTCAACCTCGATGAATATTTTCCGATGAAGCCGGACAGCATTCACAGCTACGTGCGCTTCATGCGTGAGAATCTGTTCGACCACATCAACATCAAGCCTGAGAACGTGCACATCCCGCGCGGGGATATGCCGCGCGCCGAGGTTGAAGCTTTCTGTCGGGCGTATGAAGACGACATCCGCGGAGCGGGTGGCGTCGACTACCAGATCCTGGGCATCGGGAAGACGGGACACATTGGCTTCAACGAGCCTGGCTCCGGTCGGGAGTCGCGCACACGGACGGTTGCGCTGGATACGGTTACGCGGCGCGATGCGGCAGCGGATTTTTTCGGTGAAGAGAACGTGCCGACGGAAGCGATCACGATGGGAGTTGCGACGATCATGGAAGCGCGCGAGGTGGCGCTGATCGCAACGGGCGAGCACAAGGCTGTGATCGTGCGCCGTGCTGTCGAAGGTCCGATCAGTCCGGATGTTGCCGCGACGTATCTGCAGCAGCATCCGAGCTCGACGTTCTTTCTGGATGCGGCGGCGGCGGCGGATTTGACGCGCATCAAGACACCGTGGGCGGTTGGTGAGGTGCAGTGGGATCGTGGGCTCGAGATCGAGGCGGTGATCTGGCTGAGCGAGACGACGGGGAAGTCGGTCTTGAAGCTCGACAACTCGGACTATCGCGATCATCATCTGAGCTCGCTGCTCGCGCGTTACGGGTCTGCGGGTCCTCTGAATGGCGAAGTGTTCAATGCGTTGATTGCGAAGATCCGTGGCAAGAGCAAGCTGCCGATCAAAAAGCGGATCATCGTTTTCTCGCCGCATCCGGATGACGATGTGATCTCGATGGGCGGGATTTTGAACAAGCTTCACCACAATGACAATGACATCATCGTTGCGTATCAGACGTCCGGTAACATTGCGGTGTTCGATCACGAGGTGCGTCGCTACGCCGACTTTCTGCGTCGCTTTGCGAGTGCGTTCGAGCTGCACGGACGCGTGGAGCGGCGCAAGATGATCGAGCAGATCGAGGAGTTCCTCAATGCGAAAGCGCCGGGTGAGGTGGACTCGCCGGAAGTCCTCGCAATCAAGAAGATTATTCGCGAAGCGGAAGCTGTTTCCGGGATTGAGACGTTCGGCATGACGCGCGACAACGCGCGCTTTTTGAATCTGCCGTTCTATCAGACGGGCAAGGTGCGCAAAGATCCGATCGGTGAGCGCGATGTGGAGATCACGCTGGAGCTGCTCGAGGAGCATCGTCCCGAAATCGTTTTCGTTGCGGGCGATCTGTCGGATCCGCACGGCACGCACCGCATGTGCAAGGAGGCGGTCGACCTGGCACTGCAGCAATACTCGGGCGAGCCGCCGGACGTCTGGTATTATCGCGGCGCGTGGCAGGAGTGGCCGGTCTCGGAAGCGGATGTGCTGGTGCCGCTGTCGGAGGATGAGCTGCGCCTGAAGATCCTCGCGATCTACAAGCATCAAAGTCAAAAGGACAAGGCGCCGTTCCCGGGCCTGGATGACCGCGAATTCTGGGAGCGGGTGCAGGAGCGCAACACATCGACAGCGCGGATAGTCGACCAGCTTGGCCTGCCTGAGTATTATGCGATGGAGTCGTACGTCGTGCACTGTGACGGGCAGCCTCTCGAGCAGGAAGTAGTTCCGACGAGCGCACTGGCCAATGCACCGGAACCGCAGTCAGAGCTGCGCACCACCGGGCGGCGCCGCAGCGGAGCCGTGCGCGCCCTCGCGCGCGAGACGGGGGAGTAAGATCACACCTGCTCTGCACGCCTGGCCCCTTCAATTCGAGAAGGTCTGATCCAACGTGAGTGTCTACATTGGCGTCGACGGCGGCGGAACGCGGGCAACGGCCCTGGTCGTGGATTCGAGCGGGGCGGAGCTTGCGCGCATCGAGGGACAGCCGGGCCTGATCCGGGTCACGGATCCTGCGGCCGGCGCTGCCGCACTCGCGGATCTGGCTGCGCGCGCGCTGGGCGAAGCGCGGTCGGACCCGGTGGCTGCGGTTCTTTGCTGCGCGCTCGCCGGTGCTGGGCGCGAGCCGGAGCGCAAAGGACTCGAGGTCGCGCTTCAGCTGACTGCCCCTGCACGCCGCGTCCTGGTCATCACCGATGCCGAGGCCGCGCTCTATGACGCGTTCGACTCGGGCCCGGGCATTCTACTGATTGCCGGAACAGGTTCGATTGCATGGGGACGTACCCATGACAATCGTGTCGCGCGCTGCGGAGGGTGGGGCCAGATCCTGGGGGATGAAGGCAGCGGCTACTCGATAGGGTTGGCTGCATTGCGCGCGTCTGCGCGTGCGCACGACGGCCGATCGGAGTCCACTCAGCTTCTGGAGGCGATTCTTCGACACACGGGCGTGAGTGCTCCGGAGCAGCTGATCGCCTGGTGCGCATCCGCGACCAAGGGGGCGATTGGTGCGCTGGCACCGCTCGTGACGCGCGCCGCAGAGCAGGATGACCGCATTGCACGCGTGATCATTGAAATTGCTGCGGGAGAGCTCGCCTCGCATGTTTCTGCGCTCTACCGGAGGCTCATGCCCTGGGCCGAGCCGCCGGGCGTGGCCCTCGCCGGCGGACTGATTGCGCCGGGCGGGCCCCTGCGCGATGCGACGGTCGACGCGCTGCGCTCGCTTTCGCTTCCTCTCGTCGTGCGCGAAGATGGAGTGGATGGCGCGCGTGGTGCCGCGATGC
>JBBQYT010000445.1:0-3097 GCA_038208385.1 Longimicrobiales bacterium
GTCAGTCTGCGTACGACAATCAAACCAAACCTCGGCCCCCGTTTCGGCCGGCGACTCAACATCGGCGTCGACATCCTGAACGTCACCGGCGGTCTCGATAAACTGCTGCACGGGTCCAGCCTGCGCGGCTGGGGCCAGCCCGACATCGCAGACCCGACACTCCTCTACCCGCGCGGATTTGACCCGGCGACGCAGACGTACAAGTACCAGGTCAACGAGTTGTTCGGACAAAACCGCACCCAACGGTTCGGGTCGGGCTCGCCGTTCCAGGTCCAGCTGACTGCGCGTCTTGCGCTCGGCGCACAGAGCGCTACCTCCGGCCTCGGCGGAATTGCCTTCAGCGGTGGCGGTGGTGGCGGCGGACGCGGTGGCCCAGGCGGCGGTGGTGGCGCGCGCTTCGGCGGCGGAGAGGGTGGCCCCAACGGCCCTGGCGGCTTCGATATCTCCAGCATCGTGCCGCGCATGCTGCCGAACCCGGTACAGCGGATCATCGAAATGAAGGACTCACTCAAACTGACCGATGACCAGATCGCGCGCCTCCAGCCAATCGCCGACACACTCAAGGCGCGCAGCGAGCCGCTGCTCGAGCAGGCCCAGGCGAAGATCAAGTCAGCCGGCAATTCCACCGACTTCGGCCAGCTGTTCGCCCTGATCGGACCGATCCTCCAGAAGGGCCGCACGAACATCAATGCGTCGCTCGCAGAAGCACAGAAAATCCTGACGCCGGAGCAGTGGCTGAATGTCCCCGACAACGTCAAAAACCCCGGCCGCGGCGGCGTTCGAATGCGCTGATCCCGGCGCGCGGTTCGGTGGGATTTCGGCAGGCAGTTCGGCAGTTCGGCGGACCTGTGTTCAATCCTTGCGTTATGGCCGCTCCAGGCATGGCCCGAAGCAGCCTATGTTGTTACCCGCAAATAGGTTGGCTCCAAATCGGCCGTTTGATGTTAAAGTCCGGCGGCTTTCCTACCTCAAGAACGGGATTTCTCCCCGTCTTGAATGCCTCTTTCCCCCTTGGAAGCGGCTCCCGACGATAACAGGACCGGCCATTCTGCAAAGATGGAAAACAGGTCCGGCGGATTTCGCGCATTTCTAGAACGGCCATAACGCAAGGAATAAAGTCTGGTCCGCCGAAATCCGAAATCCGCTGGCGTCAGCCTGCCGCTCCCCGCATCATGTTGTGTCTCTTCACACCTGCCGGTCCCGCAACTCAACAGAGGTGTGTCAAACGCATGGTACAAATCGAACGCATCACATTGCGCGAAGTTCGTCTGCCGCTAAAAGAGCCATTCCGTATTTCATCCGGTGTCGTCACTGAGCGACGTATCACATTGGTTGAATTGCTGGACGCGGACGGCACGGTTGGATGGGGTGAAGGTGTTGCCGGCGAAGCGCCGAACTACAGTCCGGAGACAATTGATACGATGTGGCTCGCGGTCCGCGCCTGGCTTGCGCCGCGCGTGCTCGGCAAGAGCTTTGCGCATCCGGAACGGTTGCGCGATGCATTCGATGAGGACATTCGCGGACACAACATGGCGAAGGCGGCGATTGAGATGGCTGCGTGGGAGATGATGGCGCGCAAGCAGGGAGTGTCGCTCGCGCAGCTTCTCGGAGGAACGCAGAAGCGTGTGCCGGTGGGGATTTCGCTCGGCATTCAGAACGATCCGTCAGCGCTCGTCGAGCGCGCACGGGCTGCGCACGCTCAGGGCTACCGCAAAATCAAAATCAAGATCAAGCCCGGCTCGGACATCGAGTTTGTCGCTGCCGTGCGCGAAGCCTTGGGCGAAGAAGCCGACCTCATGGTCGATGCCAACAACGCCTACTCCCTTGCCGATGCCGAACACCTCGCCCAGCTCGACGAGTTCGGACTCACAATGATCGAGCAGCCGCTCGAGCGTGAAGACTTCGTGCGCCACGCCGAGCTGCAAAAGCGCTTGCGCACGCCGATCTGCATGGATGAATCCATCACATCGACGACGCGCGCAGAAGATATGATCACGCTGCGGAGTGGACGAATCATCAACATCAAGCCAGGTCGCGTCGGCGGGTTTGCTACGTCGAAGGAAATTCACGACGTGGCGGCGCGCGCAGGAATTCCAGTGTGGTGCGGTGGAATGCTGGAGAGCGGCGTTGGCCGCGCGCACAACGTGTCGCTCGCATCACTGCCGAACTTCGTTCTGCCGGGCGATCTCTCACCCAGCTCGCGCTACTGGGAGCAGGACATCATCAATCCCGAATGGACAATGGACCCCGACGGTATGGTGAATGTGCCGTGGGACAAACCCGGAATGGGCGTAGAAGTAGACATGGATCGAGTCGACAACCTGCTGTTCAAAGCAGAGACTTTTGTGGTTGGTTAACCAGGCAGTTTCAATTCAAATGTGTCGGCTCCCGCCAAAATCGATCCACGTACCAGAACCATCCCGCACAGCCTTCGTGTAGATGTGGTGCGCCGACGCCAGGTCCTCTACCGCAATGCCAAGCGACTTGAACATCGTGATCTCGTCCGCTGATCCGCGACCCGCGAGCTTGCCCAGTAGAATGTCACCGATCTCACCAATGATGTGATCATCACCAATCAGACCCTCCGATTTTGGCACCAGAAAATCGCCGGCCTCATTCAGTGCTGACTCCATTCGATCGACGTACATGCGCGCTTTTGCAATGCCGGCGCTGTCCACTTCGCGCGCTGTTTTTGCACTCGACCCCACTGCATTGATGTGCGCGCCCGGCGCAATCCAGTCGCCGTGCAGCACCGGCTCTTTGGCTGATGTCGTCGTGCATATGATGTCCGCATCGCGCACTGCTGCTTCCGCGCTGCTGCACACTTCAACTTCGATTGCGTGGTCGCGCGCTGCGTTCGCAGCAAACTTCTTTGCATTGTCCTGCGAGCGACTCCACACGCGCACACGTCGTAGCGAGCGAGCGCTCTTCATTGCATCCAGGTGTGTGTGCGCCTGCACGCCGGACCCGAGTATCGCGAGATCGCCTGCGTCTTCACGCGCCAGAATCTTTGTCGCAAGTCCGCTCACTGCCGCCGTGCGAATCCCTGTGATCGTGCTCGCGTCCATCATTGCAAGCAGACGGCCGTGCACCGGCT
>JBBQYT010000446.1:0-3090 GCA_038208385.1 Longimicrobiales bacterium
GGTGGGGGGCGTTTTTTTACCTTACGGGCTTTTCGGCGCTAATCGTGGGTTATTCGATGGCTTAAACAATCCTGCGCGTGTTAAAGCAGGCGATCGACAGTGGTCAGGCGGCCAGCGTAGAAGAAGCGCACGCGCTGTTCGCAAACTACAAGGTGCGAATCGAGATCGATGCGCAGTGGGCGCGCGAGCCGATCCATCAAGCTGTCTTGCTGACGGCGATCGCGTTGGGACGCCGCGTTTTCTTGGGCGGCGTCGAGGTCGCGGGCGAGCTCGACGTGCCCGTGCTGACACCGCTGCGCGCGGAGGAAACGCTCGCGGCCGCCGTCGCCGCCTTGGGTGCACGCGTGGTTGGAGCGGACCCGGCCGGCGCGCTTCCGATCGTGTGGATCGGACCGCGGCACCCCCGGCGCGCGGTCTTTGCCGTGCGCACGATCGTGGCAGGCTGGCGCGGCGGCATAGTGCCGTTGGACTGTGACATCGAGCTTGCGCAAGGCGACGCCATGCCGCTGACCGCGATGCTGGCCGCGGGCTTGGCTATCAACGAAGCCTTCCTGCATGTCAGCGGCAACATGCCCGGAGCCGGGCGTCGGTTCGTCGGAATGTCCCTGTGGCGACCCGACGCCGACGGAGACTGGCTTCAACCGGAATCCGACGGGCCCGCGCTGCGCTACCTACCATCGAAGCTATGGCTGATCGGCCTCGGCCATCTCGGGCAGGCCTACCTCTGGGGACTTGGCCTACTGCCCTACGAGCGTGCCGACAGTCTCGCTCTCGTGTTGCAGGACGTCGACACGATCTCGCCCTCGAGCGAAAGTACGTCGGTCCTGTCGGACTCCCGCAATCTCGGGGAGCGCAAGACCCGTGCGATGGCCGCGTGGGCCGAGGCCCGAGGGTTCAGTGCGTCCATCGTCGAGAGGCTCTTCGCGGCCGACTTCCGTCGGCAGGCTGACGAGCCGGCGATGGCGCTGTGCGGCCTGGATAACGCGCTCGGCAGGCAGGCGCTGGACCAGGTTGGATTCGACCTCATCGTCGAAGCGGGCCTCGGCCGCGGGCATCAGGACTTTCGCCGCATCCGTCTTCACACCCTGCCCGGCCGGCGCAGCGCCGCTGAATTGTGGCCGATACGTCCGTCAGTTGAATCCGCTCAGGCGCAGCCCGCCTACTCGCGCCTGTGCGACGAAGGCGTGCTCGATCGTTGCGGAATGACATTGCTGGCGGGCAAGGCCGTGGGCGCGCCCTTCGTTGGCGCCGTGGCTGCGTCGCTGGCGTTGTCTGAAATCCTGCGCCTCCTGCATGGCGCTGCGGTCCACCAGGTCATCGATGTCGATCTGCTGGCGCTCGAACAGCGCGCGGTTTGCCCGAACCCGCGCGACTTCTGCACCTTCAACCCCGGCTTTGTGGCCGTATCGGGGTCAGGGCTCTAAGGCACGCGACCGCTCCGAACACCTGCAGGTGGTTCTAGGTACGACAACGAGGTTGGCGGCGATCGACGATTCTGGAAACACCGCTTGCGACGTACTCAGGGACCTTTCTCCCTTGAGGCGCGGTATCCGGGTGTCTCCACTGCTCCTGTCCTCACGTTTGCGTCGATTTCAACGGACCATGACCGTGAGCAGTTCTCGTGGCTTGCCCCTCAAGCACGTAGAGGTGGTTCAGCATCAGAAACTCTGCAAGCGGGCGCACCCCGTTCGCACCCAGCTCGCGGTGCGCGCGAGGATTTCGATAAGCCATGAAAGCGCCAACGAACAGCTGTGCTCGTCCCTTTTGTTCACTGGAGTCGACAACATTCCATGCCAGAGGCGCGTTCTCGCGCATGAAGGCCTCTTGCATTAGCTTGACACCGTGCTCATGCAGACCTGAGCGCTCGCGGACAATATCCTCGAGGCGCCGAAAACCGAGACTGATGCAGTCGTCCTCACTATCGAAGAACTTCCATGCAAGGTCAAAAATCCGACTGTCGACGAGCGCCCAGGGCATCACCTCAGAAAAGGCGGCGAGTTGGGCCTGTTTACTTTGTGCGCGTTCTCGCCAAGCGTATACGTAGTCCAACCACCGCATCGGGCGTACGAAGCCAGCCTTGTCGATGGACACCAAATCGTCGACCGTCAATGCCGAGGCCTCGAGCCGTCTCATCAACTTCACAGAGACGTTGCACTCGTCAATATCGACCTCAAAGGCCCTTAGAAGTTCGAGCGCCTCGGCAAAGGTCCGCGGTCCCTCGCCCGCGTATCCAGAGGCGAAACCCGCCTTCACCACAAGGAGCTCGTCGGACTCTTCCCCAAGCTTGAAGAGAAAGGCGTGTTCGTCATCGCAAGTCAGGATCAGCGCCTGTCGAATGGGCCGGCGAAGTTGAAGGAGGCCGCGGATGGCCTCCAGGCAACTCGCGGAGATTCCTGGCAGTCCGAGGTATTGCAGGCAGGCCGACCCTGCCTCTGGAACTGAGCGGGCGGACTTCAACATGCTGCGATGATAGGCAGCATGTTGTTTCAGCCGCACCAAGTGCCAGCAGCGGAGGCCCGACATGTCGCATCCGTCTATGTCGTTGCCGTGCGCTGCCCCCGGAGATTCGTAGGACCTGAGTCTAGAGTTCGATCAACCCGAGACGGAGATCGGACCGATGAAGAAGCGATACACAGAGGAACAGATCATTGCCTTCCTGCGCGAAGCTGACGCCGGCCTGCCGATCAAGGAGCTCTGCAGGAAGCACGGCTTCAGCGAGCCGAGCTACTACGCCTGGAAGGCCAAGTTCGGCGGCATGAACGTCTCGGACGCGCAGCGCCTGAAGGCCCTTGAGGCCGAGAACGGCAAGCTCAAGCGGATCCTGGCCAACTCGATGCTCGAGCTCGACGCGATGCGCGAAGTGCTGCACCGAAAATAGTGGCCGTGGCGGCACGTCGCGAGGTAGTGCGGCAGCTGCAGGGACTGGGCTTGAGCGAACGGCGAGCCTTGAAGCTGGTGGGCATGAGCGCCAGCACCCTGCGCTACGAACCTTGCGACGACGGCAACGAGGCCCTGCGCGAGCGGCTCAAGGAACTCGCCGGCCAGCACCGCCGCCACGGCTACCGAATGCTGCACAACCGCCTGCGCGTT
>JBBQYT010000447.1:0-3084 GCA_038208385.1 Longimicrobiales bacterium
GGTGCACCTGCTGACATCGTCGTAAGCGACCTGATCATGCCCGGGCTGCACGGAGATGAGCTGGTGCGGGCTCTGCGCCAGCACCGTCCCGAGCTCAATGTCATCATCATCACCGCGTTCGGGTCGATTGATTCCGCCATCGAGCTCGTCAAGCTTGGTGCGTACGATTACATCACAAAGCCATTCGCGCCGGCAGATCTGATCTCCGCAGTAAAGAACGCCCTCGACGCCAGCGATGCGCGCAGACTACTCGTGCGCGAGCAGGAGAACGCCGGGAACGTGCCTGGCCTCATCGCAACGAGTGCTGCAATGCGTGCGGTCCTGCAGACCCTGCCGCGCCTTGCAACCGCACGCCATCCAGTGCTCATCACGGGCGAAAGCGGAACCGGCAAGGAGCTGATTGCGCGCGCAATTCATGACCTCTCGGGACGCACGCCATTCATCAGCGTGAACTGCGCTGCAATTCCCGAGACGCTGCTCGAGTCCGAGCTGTTCGGTCACGAGCGCGGTGCGTTCTCCGGCGCAGACCGCGCCAAGGCGGGACTTTTCGAAGCAGCGGACGGCGGTAGCCTGTTTCTCGACGAGATTGCCGAGATGCCGCCGGCATTGCAGGCAAAGCTCCTGCGCGTGCTCGAAAACGGCGAGGTGCGCAGACTGGGATCAGTGCAGACGCGGAACTTCTCGGTTCGCATCATCGCCGCAACCAACAAGGACCTCGACGAAGAGGTGAAGGAAGGACGTTTCCGGGAAGATCTTTTCTGGCGGATGAATGTTCTAAACGTCGACATGCCGCCGCTACGCAACCGCACCGAGGACATCCCCGTCCTCGCGCAATTCTTCCTCGATGAAGCACACGCCGCCGCGACGACCATGTCGTCCGAAGCCTCAATGCTTCTGCGGCGCTATGCCTGGCCCGGCAACGTCCGCGAGCTGCGCAACGCAATTCATCGTGCGGCTACGCTATCGCAAGGCACGAGCATCGAAATCACCGACCTGCCTCCCCGCATCCTCGCCTTGACGCACGTCGGTGAGCTTGTCACGGGCGCATCCCGACGACAGATCACACTCAAGGATCTCGAGCGCGCCTACATTGCCGAAGTATTGCGCCAGACCGGTGGCAACAAGTCGCGCGCCGCGGAGATGCTCGGCATTGATCGGGCAACGCTGTATCGCAAAATCGAGGAATATCGAACGGAAGATCCGACGCGCTGAAGCGCGTTGCAGGTTGCGGCACCCGGTGCCCTGCCGAGTGTCGCATTATGCAGCACAACCGCTCGCGAGTAATTCTCTAAGGCGTTCTTCCGCAGTGAGTTAGCTAATCTCACCATCTGGCGTGCGAGTTGCCATTCTCCCGTTCAGGAAAGTCTGTCCACACTACGGGAGAACACATCATGGGATCGACGAAGATTCTTTGGGCAGTCGTTGCTGCACTCGTTGTAGCATCGTGCTCGAAGCACAAAACACAGCAGGTACCCACACCGGTCGGCGTCTCAACAGCCCCGGCCCCTGTGACGCCAGTCGCGAATAACGACGATGCCGATCGTTTAAGCCGCGAAGAAGCGATGCGACGTGAGGAAGCGCGCCGCATGCGCGACGTGTTGGAGCAGCGTGTGTACTTCGCGCTGGATGAGTCCACGCTCGATGCACAGGCGCGGACTACCCTGGACGGAAAGACACTCGCGCTGCGCACGGATCCACAGATCCGGCTTCGCATAGAAGGTCACGCCGATGAGCGCGGCTCAGTCGAATACAACCTCGCGCTTGCAATGCGTCGTGCACGTGGCGTCGAGCAGTATCTGACCGGATTTGGCGTCGCGTCAACGCGCCTCGAGTCCGTGAGTCTGGGCGAGGAGCGTCCGGCGGCGCCGGGTCACGATGAAGCGGCGTGGTCACAGAACAGGCGCGCTGAATTTCGCGTGCAGTCGAGTGACGCGCGATCGGCCCAGTAGCACACGCGGTATCAGTCCTCACTGCTGGCTACGCGAGTATGAGCGAGAAATCGGTCGTCGCGAACATCGTGCGCGAGTTTCCCAGCGAGGAAGAGGGCTGTGTCTACGAAGAAGCGATGCACTCGCGGAGATACGACCCTCGGTTCGTCACATCGGCGGGCGTGCACGACCAGCCTGTCGACGCATGGTCGGTGGCCAGGGAAAGCAAACCTCTGCGTCTCGCGCGCTGGCGAGATCGCTGGCTGACCAACCGCGCGCGCAGGATCGAGCTGCTGTGCAGCCATATCAACACACGCATTGTCCACGCTCACAGTGCAGAAATTGGGGCAGCCGCAGTGGAGCCTGCGCTCAACCTGGGCGCGAAGATGGTGACATCAATACGTGGGCGTGATTTGTGGGAGGGCAAACTCAACGAGCAGGCGATGCGGAGGAAGTATAGCGACCTCTTTTCATCGGGCGGCCTGTTTCTCGTTGAAAGTGCGGCTGCAGCAGACCGCCTGGAACGTATTGGCGCGCCACCGGGCGCAATCGTCATGCATCCGCCATGCATCGATACGGATCTCGTCGAGTTTCGTGCACGAGTGCGGGGCAGGGGAGAACCGCTTCGGCTTCTTCTGTTGCTCGACTTCACTGCGTCGGAGGGCGTTGCAACCGCAGTCGAGGCGTTTTGCAAGATGACCGTCGCCCTCCCGTTGACACTCACAGTGATGCGCGGTACCGTAACCCCGAATGAACAAGCGGCGCTGCGGGAGATCGAAGCGATCGCGGCGAGGTTTGGTGTCGGCGGCCGGATGCACATCCGCCGCTGGCGCCCGTTGCCGGAGCTTGTGCGGCATGCGCATGAATACCACATGCTGCTGCACCCGGGGCCGGCGGAGGCGTTTCAGAATCCCCGCCAGTCGTACGCACTCGTGCTTCTTGCCGCGTCCGGAATGCCGATCCTCAGCGGACTCGCACCGAACGCATTGTCGCGCGCGACAACAGCGTTCGCAGCCGCGGGCCCGCATCTGTCTTCGTGGAATGTCGAATCAGTGTCGAACGCACTCGCGGAGCTGTCCATCGAGCGGGGCAGCGTGACGGACATGAGTCGTTCGGCACGCGCACTGGTCCAGCAGTGCTTCGATGCGCGCTCTTC
>JBBQYT010000448.1:0-3080 GCA_038208385.1 Longimicrobiales bacterium
GATGTACGAATGCGGATCGCCCATCTCGTAAACGAGCTGTTCCGTTACTGTCGACAAGTTGACACGACCACCAGTGCCCTCGTGCTTCGTCACGATGAAGGTGCCATCGGACATGGCTTCGATGATCGGAAAGCCGACATCCGCCAGGTTAGGAATCTGCTCCCAGTCATCCAGGCAATTGCCGCCGGTCGCCTGCGCACCGCACTCGTTGATGTGCCCTGCAACAACGCCTGCGGCGAGGCGATCGTGATCGTCGGGCGCCCAGCCGAACGAGTGAATCATTGGCGCGTAGGTGAGCGCCGTGTCCGTGGAGCGGCCAGTAATCACGACGGTCGCGCCCCTGTCCAGCGCCTGCACGATCGGACGCGCGCCGATGTATGCGTTTGCACTCGCAACGCGGTCGAGCACATCCGTCAGCGGACGACCCGTATCCATGTTCTCGAGCGCGTGTCCGCGTTCGATCAGTTGCGGGAGGCGTTCGAGAATGCTATCGCCTGAAACAACGCCGACGCGCACCTTGCCTTCGAGTCCGGCTTTGCGCGCTTCCGCAAGCACTGCATCGCGGCAGGCGTCGAGATTCACGCCGCCAGCATTCGCAATGACGCGAATGTTTTTCTGCACGATGTCGGGAAAGATCTCCGCCATCAGGGGGACGAAGTCGCGCGCGTAGCCTTCATTGGGATTCCGCGAAAACTGTTTTTGCAGAATCGACATCGTGACTTCGGCGAGGTAGTCGAGCATGAGGAAGTCGATGGGGCCGCGCCGCACCTGTTGGATGGGTGCGTTCAGCAGATCGCCCCAGAAACCCTGCCCGCCAGCTATGCGAATCGTATTGGGTGCACTCATTCAGGAATTCCAGTCGGTACGCCGAAGGGACCGATGTGCGGTCCGGGATTTTCGAGACTCGTGCGCAATGCCAGCGACAGCACATCGCGCGTATCCTCGGGGAGAATTACAGCGTCCACGAGACCGCGCGCGCCCGCATAGCGAGCGTCCAGCTGATGCTCGTAGTCGGCGCGCACCGCATCGATGCGTGCCTTCAAGTCGGGATCCGGTTGTTTGCGTTGCTTCTTGAGCTCATCGAGCTGCGGGCCGAACAACGCGGTGACTGCACTCTCGCCCTCCATTACGCCCATGCGCCCCGTTGGCCATGTGAAGATGAAGTCGGGATCGAAGCCCTGCCCCGCCATCGCATAGTAACCAGCACCTGATGCGTGGTTCACCGTCAGCACAACCTTCGGTACGGTCGTCGTGGCCATCGCTTCGACGAAGCGCGCACCCGCCCGAATGATCCCGGATTGCTCTGCATCCGGGCCAACCATGAAGCCGCTCACATCCTGCACGAACAGCAATGGTCGCTTGTGACGGTTCGATGTCTCGATGAAATACGCCACTTTCTCTGCGCTCTCCGTGTAGACGATGCCGCCAAACTTGGGCGGACCGCCTTTCGGGTTTTTCAACATGCCGCGCGCATTTGTGATCACGGCAACGGGGATTCCATCGATGCGGCCGTTGCCACAGATCATCTCAGGCGCGTAGTCCGCCTGGAACTCCTCGAATTTTCCTTCATCCAGCAGACACACGAGGATGTCGCGCATGTTGTACGGCTGGCGGTGGTCGTCGGGCAGAATGTCGTAAAGATCGGTGAGTGGACTGCCCGCGGGCGCAGTGTTGGCGACGCGCACGCGTGGCGGATTGTACGGCAGCTCCGAAATGATCTCGCGAATGCGCGACACGCATGCGCGGTCATCTTTCACGCGATGGTGTGCAACACCGCTCACTGCGTTGTGGAGCCACGCGCCGCCGAGCTCTTCAGATCCGACCGTCTGACCGGTCGCGCCCTTCACGAGGTTCGGCCCGCCGAGTCCCATGAAGCTCGTGCCTTCGACCATCAGAATGACATCAGAGAGAGCCGGCAGATAAGCACCGCCGGCGATGCAGGGTCCCATCACAGCGGCGATCTGCGGGACGCGCAGATATCGTCGCATGATCGAGCAGTAGTAAAAGATGCGACTCGCGCCGTACTGCCCCGGAAAAACGCCGCCCTGATACGGCAGGTTTACACCTGCGGAATCCACCAGGTAGATGATCGGCACGCGGCTCCGCATCGCAATCTCCTGCGCACGCAGCATCTTCTTGATCGTCTCAGGCCACCAGGATCCTGCTTTCACAGTGGCATCGTTTGCAACGATTACGACAGGCCGTCCGTGCACTTCGCCAACGCCGGTGACAACGCCGGCGCCCGGCGCCTGGCCATCGTACTCGTCGTACGCGTAGAGCAGTCCGATCTCGAGAAAACGCGAACGCGGGTCGATCAACAGTGAAATGCGCTCGCGCGCCGTCAGCTTCCCCTGCGAATGCTGCTTGTCGATCTTGTCGGTACCGCCACCCAGCTTGAGTCCTGACTCCAGCTCGCGCAGCTCCTCCGCAAGCTCGCGCATCCGCGCGTGCGCTGGCGCGCTCGCGCTAACTTTTGTTGTCACTGGCGTGCTGCTCGAACCAGCTGCGCACGAAATCGATCGGCGCTGTCGTAGGTGTGCCTGGCCCGAAGAGCTTGCTCACACCCATCGCTTCCAGCTCGCGCATGTCATCCTCCGGCATGATGCCGCCACCAATCACGAGGATGTGATCCGCGCCTTCCGCGCGCAGCAGCTCGAGCACGCGCGGAAAGAGCGTCATGTGCGCACCGGAAAGTATCGACAGTGCGACGACGTCGACGTCCTCCTGCACGGCAGCATTGGCAATCATCTCGGGCGTCTGGTGCAGTCCCGTGTAGATGACCTCGAACCCGGCGTCGCGAAACGAGCTCGCAATCACTTTCGCGCCGCGGTCGTGTCCATCGAGTCCGGGCTTTGCCACCAGTACGCGTATCTTGCGTTCGGCCATAACCTTTGGGTCGTCAGAAAGGGCACCAGCGAGAGCCAGCGCTTAGGCGGAAAAGCTACGCTTGCCCCAGAGGAGCGGCAAGCGACGGTGATCCTTGCGCGGGCGCAGTGGCAACGGCGAGAACGCGGGGAGAATCGTGGGTGAGGCGCCTGCCGTCCCAGTCGCCGAAATACTTTACCTCCACAAAGCCCGCC
>JBBQYT010000449.1:0-3071 GCA_038208385.1 Longimicrobiales bacterium
TTTTGGCGAAGCAGTGCCCGCAGTTGATGGCAACGTAAAGCGCGTGCTCTCCCGTGTATTCGATTTGCCGGACCCGAGCGCAGCCGAATTGCGAACGATTGCACAATCACTGACGCCAGCCAAACGCATCGGCGATTTCAATCAGGCATTGATGGAGCTGGGCGCGACGATCTGCACGCCGCGTTCGCCGCGATGCGAAGGCTGCCCGATTCGATCGTTGTGCAAAGCCTGCGCGCATGGCACACAGCTCGATCGTCCGCTGAAGAAAAAACGGAAACCAATTCCTGAAGACGATGTTGCGACTGCCGTCATCGCAACTCCATCCGGCAGGTTGCTCCTCACGCGACGCCCAGCGCACGGACTATTGGCCGGCCTGTTCGAATTTCCAGGCATAGCAGTGGAGGGGAGTACGAATTTTCTCAAAGCAGCGACCAGGCTTGCAACAGAATTGAGCGGATCAAAAACGACCTCAGCGGACGACGGTTACGCGATCGGCAGTGTAACGCACACATTCACACACCGTCGCACCACGTACCACGCATTCAAGTTCAATGCATCGCGCGAGCCCAGGAAGCCCAAAAGAGATCCGACAGACATTGTGTGGGCAGATGCAAAACAACTGGAAGAAATCACCCTCCCAGTTGCGCAAAGAAAAATCCTGCAGCTAGCCCTACAAAACTCCCTCACCCACCGCCCGCAGTGATCCCCGAGTTGCGTGCGCCTACGCCTGCGCCTGGGCCTGCCCGAAGTTAAGGTTCTAAACTTCGAACGGACCTTTGGGTCCCAGTCCTCCCGGTGACTGCCGACGCGGCGCCCGACCGTAGCGTCCGTTGTCCGACCGGCTGATCCGCTTTTCAGCGACCAGTGCTTCGAGCACGAGCTCGCATGCGGCGGCGGTGTACCCAGGCAGGTTGTCGCGCGTGAGGCCTGTCGATTTGACGGCTTCGAGCAGGCCAGGCACAGCAGTGAATCCTTCGATGCACGCGCTGGCCGATGAGTCATCGCCGAGCTGCAGCATTCCACCACGATCGAAATATTCGACTACTTCTTCGAGCGAGTCTTCTGCGGCTTCGCCGCCCCAGGCAGTGAATGTTTCGCTCGCGGCGCGCGACACGAGCTCGCGTGCGATTTTCGCGGCGCCCATCAGCTCGCCTTCATACTCGAGCTCGAGCTTGCCTGTGATTGCAGGCAGCGAAGCGTGCACATCGCTCACCCGCGGAATCACGACGTCCTCGCCTGCAGACAGCGCGCGACGCTCTGCATTGGACACTGCGTTCTCGAGAACACTGATCGGCATGCGCTGGCTGACGCCCGAGCGATGGTCGACGCGCTTGTCATCGCGTGCGAGAAATGCGACGCGCTCGATGATCTCTGCAATGAAATCCGGAATGACGGCTTCCCGGCCGTCTCGCTTGGTCCACGCTTCCTGCTTCGTGATCGACATGCCGGCCTCAATGCTCTCCGGATAATGCGTCGACACTTCCGCACCGATGCGGTCCTTCAGCGGCGTGATGATCTTGCCGCGCGCAGTGTAGTCTTCAGGGTTGGCCGTGAAAACGAGCAAAACATCGAGCGGCAGGCGCACCGGATATCCCTTGATCTGGATATCTCCTTCCTGCATGATGTTGAACAAACCCACCTGGATTTTGCCGGCGAGGTCCGGAAGCTCGTTGAGGGCAAAGATGCCGCGATTCGCGCGCGGCAATAAGCCGAAGTTGATTGTCAGCTCATCGGCCAGAACGTGTCCGCCGCGCGCAGCGCGGATCGGGTCGAGGTCGCCAATGATGTCAGCAATCGTGACGTCGGGTGTCGCGAGTTTTTCGACAAAACGCGAGTCGCGCGGCAGCCACGCGATCGGTGCATCATCGCCCATCTCCTCGATGAGCATGCGGCCCATCTTGGAAATCGGCCTGAACGGATCATCGTTTACTTCTGAGCCTGCAAGGATCGGAATCTCTTCATCGAGCAGCGTGATGATCTGGCGCACGATCCTGCTCTTTGCCTGTCCACGCAAACCTAGCAGAATGAAATTCTGTTTGGAGAGCAGTGCGTTGATCACCTGCGGCATCACGGTGTCTTCGTATCCAATGATGCCGGGGAACAGCTGCTCGCCCGACTGCAGCTTGCGCAACAGGTTCGTCCGGATCTCCTCCTTTACTGACCGCGACTTATAGCCGCTCTGCTTCAGCTCGCCTACAGTCTTTGCTTGCGACGATGCCATCTGACTTACCGCCCTTCAGCAATATTGTTTTTCGTGATCCGTGATCCGTGATCCGTGATCCGTGATCCGTGATCCGTGATCCGTGATCCGTGATCCGTGATCCGTGATCCGTTTTCTATTTGTCCAGCTCTTCTCTATTCGTCGACTACGATTGCGACACCATTCGAGGTACGCATCAGTCGCGGGAGTATCATCGGTATTTGTTGCGACCGGTACGCCTGCAGTGCGGGTGCTACGGACGCGAAGCCCGCGAGGGATTGTAGCGTCTTGACGGTAGGAAAGACCATGGGCAGGCGTCCCTGCTCGAAGCGCTGGAGTGCTGCGGCGGGTGTGAGCCACAGGGCGTCGGTCATTTCGCGCTCGTCGGACGTAGCTTCCTGCCTGTCGGGCAGGCGCGCCAGAAAGAAGCGTGTGTCGTAACGGCGCGGCTCGACGAGTGGTGTCACCCAGTGTGCGAAGTACGCGAGATCTTCACGAGCTATGTGTAGTGATTCGGCGTTCAACACATCGAGCAGTGTTGCGCGGGAAGTCATCAGTTCTTCGCGCCAGTTGCGGAGACTCTCTGTGTGTTTGGGTGTGAGCTGTTCCGCGCACAGCAGGACACCGGTCTCTTCGAATACTTCGCGTACAGCGGCCATCCAGAATGATGCGGGAGGCTCCGCGGGCAGCACACCCGCCACGTGTGCGAGCAAACCCGGATCGCCATCGCCTTCATCGACTCTGCCGCCGGGATAAACATACGCGCCGGGTACAAAACCACTCGCGCGATGGCGACGCATCAGCAGCGCTTCCGGTCCCGCTGGGGAGTCGCGCAGCAGTACTGCGGTTGCGGCAGGATGGCACGGCGCGG
>JBBQYT010000450.1:0-3069 GCA_038208385.1 Longimicrobiales bacterium
CTCGAATCCGGCGATCCAGGTGCGGTGCATCACGTGTCATCGCGGCCTGCCGAGACCGGTGCTGCTGCAGGATGTGCTGGCCGATACCGCAGCGGCGCGCGGGACACCCGGAGCCATCGCAAAATACCAGGAGCTGAAGAAGCAGTATTTCGGGAGCGGGAGCTATGACTTCCGCGAGGGTACATTGACCCAGCTCGCAGGTCGTTTCCAGATGCTGAAGCAGATCGACGATGCCATCGCATTCGCCCAGCTGAACGCGTCCGAGCATCCCGAATCCGACCGCGTCGAGGTCCAGCTCGGTGATCTGCTCCGAGAAAAAGGGGACAAGACAGCGGCGGGGGATGCATACAGGAAGGCGTTGGTGATCAATCCGCAGAATCAGGAAGCGACGCGGCGGTTAGGCGAGCTGGGTAGCTAGCCACGGGAGGGGGCGTGGGGGCGAGGGGGCGACGCCCACTCACCGTGTCGTTCATCCCACCCCCACTTATCCTCTGTCACCTTCATCTATCCCGACCCGGAACGCCGCAGTATCCTTTGTGTATCGTCAAGTCTACCGGGCCGGCGTTCGGCCTGGTCAACGGATATCCAGGAGCACAAAGGTCTAAATGAGACTATCGCGTACTGCTGTCCTGCTGTTGTCGCTGTTTTGCAGCGCGGGGGCGTTGCAGGCACAGATCAAGCCGGGAACCGGCATGATGGTTGGGGACACGTCGGTCTTCGCGCCGCTGTATTCGTACCCATCGCCCAACTTCGTGCGAGCGGCATCTGGCGCACCGGGGTCGCGCTACTGGCAGAACCGCGCCGACTACGCGCTGAGCGCGACGCTCGACACGGCGACGAAGACGCTGCACGGTGAGATGCGGCTGCGCTACACGAACAACTCGCCGGACACACTCAAGTTCATCTGGTTCCAGACGGAGCAGAATGCATTCAAGAACAACTCGCTGAACTCCTACATCTTCCCGCAGGAATCGCGGTTTGGCGCGCGCGGGTTCGAGGGTGGTGACGTCATCGAGAAGTTCAACCAGGTGCTGGCGGGTGCGGGCGGCGCAGGGAAGTCCGTTTCGGTGAAGCTGCGTGACAATGAGACGACGACTAAGGTCGATCTGGCGGAGCCGCTGGCTCCCGGCAGGACGGCGACGTTCGATGTCTCGTGGCACTTCCTGATTCCCGAGCACGGCGCAGACCGCATGGGCCGTGACGGCGCGCTGTACGAGCTGGCGCAGTGGTATCCGCGCGTTTCGGTATACGATGACGTAAAGGGCTGGAACACGGACCCGTATCTCGGACAGGGCGAGTTCTATCTGGAGTATGGCGACTTCACGTTGAACGTGACGGTACCGTCCGGTTACATCGTCGCGGCAACGGGCGCGCTGCAGAACCCGACGGAGGTTTTGACACCAACGCAAATCACGCGTCTTGCACAGGCTGCAAAGTCGGATACGCCGGTGCGCATCGTCACTGCGGGCGATTTGAAGAGCGAGGCTGCACGTCCGAAGTCAGGCGCTGCGACGTTGACCTGGAAGTTTGCGGCGAAGAATGTGCGCGACGTCGCGTTTGCAGCGTCGCCGGACTATCAGTGGGATGCTTCGAGCTACAAGGGCATCATCGCGCAGGCGTACTACCGCCCCGGTGCGGCCGTGAACTGGGATGATGCAGCGGACCAGTCGCGCATGTCGATCCAGGAATACTCGGATCGCTGGTTCATGTATCCGTATCCGCAGATCTCTGCGGTCGAGGGACCGATCAGCGGCATGGAATACCCGATGCTCGCGATGGAGAACAAGAGCCAGGACAAGTTCGGACTCTACAATGTCGTGACGCACGAGATCGGTCACAACTGGTTCCCGATGATCGTCGGCTCGAACGAGCGCACGAACTTCTGGCAGGATGAAGGCTTCAACACATTCATCAACACGTTCTCGGAAGGCCGTCGCTATCCACAGAACGGCGATCAGATGGCGCGCGCGGCACAGGAGCGCGGCGGCATCGAGCAGCTCATGACGCGCAACTTCGATCAGCCCGTGATGATCAATGCAGACCGCGTAAATCCGCAGCTGCTCGGCTTCACGGACTACGTGAAGCCGTCCGTCGGCCTGCAGCTCCTCCGCCAGGAGATCCTCGGACCGGAAGCATTCGATGATGCGTTCCGTACGTACATCGCGCGCTGGGCTTTCAAGCATCCGACACCGGCAGACTTCTTTCGCACAATGGAAGATGTCGGCGGCCGTCGCCTGGACTGGTTCTGGCGCGAGTGGTTCGTCGAGAACGCGAAGTTCGATCAGTCCGTTGACTCCGTCGTGACCACCACCAAGGGCGATACGTCGATCGTCGCCGTGATGTATGGCAACCGCCAGCGCGGCGTGCTCCCGATCATTGCACGCTTCACGTTTGCGGACGGCACGAAACAGGACTTCAAGTATCCTGCAGAAGTGTGGAGCACGAACACCGCACACTACGTGCGCCGCTACGCCTTCACGAAGCCGGTCACTCGCATCGAGCTGGATCCCGACAAGCGCCTCATCGATGTGGATCGCTCGAACAACGTGTGGCCCGCTGGTGCTGCGCCGCCCAAGCCGGCTACGTAAGAGATTAGGGAGTAGAGATTAGGGATTAGAGATTAGGGATAGTGAACGGCCGGCGTTTCCTCTGAGGGCGTCGGCCGTTCCTGCATCTCGCTGCCTGCGCACCGACGAGGTTGACGATCAGGATGGCGAGCGAGCGAGGTTACGACGACCAGGTCCCGGCTCTACGTCCAGCCGGTCGATCACATCGATCACACCCTTGATGCGCTCTACCATGTCGATGGCGCGCTCGCGTTCCGCTTCACTCCTCAGCAGGCCCGAGATCTCGAGCGTGCCTTCCTCGATCTCCTGAACTTCAATCGTGCGCTTTCCGAGCGCGCGATCGCCCCACAGCGCATCGAGTGCACGATCCTCGAGACGGGTGCGGCGCCTTCCCTGCCACGCCTCGCGCACGAGATTGCGGCCGCGCCGCGAAATGAGCAGCCCGCTGACGACTGCACCCAGCGCGATGCCCGAGCCGATCGCGATCTTCAGCGCCAGTCCA
>JBBQYT010000451.1:0-3065 GCA_038208385.1 Longimicrobiales bacterium
AGAAAGCGGGGGTAAAGTCTTCGTGGTAACCGGTTACGAGTGCTTTCTGCGGTGCGCCTGCGCGACCCGTGACGCTGACCGAGACTACGCCGCCATCCATGTTGAGTGGCGAGTCGGTCGTGCGCCAGCCGCCATGGTTCATGCCGTATGTGAATGCGATCTGTTTGCCATCGCCTTTCCAGAGCGGAAGCATGGCATCCGTTGCAGCAGTGACTGCAGGACCGCCGCTCGCAGGCATGACGACGATCGATGTATGGAAGTCCGTGCGCACCCAGTACAACGAATTGTTTGCGACGACAGGCGCGATTGCTTCGCCTACGGCGCCGGTGTCGACGCGATAGCGCTCGGCACTGCGCAGGTCGAGTGCGTAGACGTGCGTATTGCGATCGAGGTTTGGATTGTGGCGCGCCTCCGGGCTCGGTGATGTCGTGCTGGCGAGCCCGATGTAGAGTGTGTGCTCGTTTGCGGAGATCGAAATTGGCGATGATGACGGCGATGCATCGAGACCGGTGCGCAAAACCTTGCGCGCATCGCGTGCGGGATCCAACTGGACAATACTCGAGAGTCCGCCTGCTTCGCGCTTCACGACGTACAACATCCCGCTTTTGCCCCATGTCATGCCGGTGACAGCATCGTCGAATGCGTGGACGTGTTCACCGGCATCGGTCTTGATGACGATTTTGCCGGGCACGCCCGCGCTCACGTAGGCGATGGATTTACCATCGTCGGACCAGAGCGGTGTTGCATCGGCGGGGATGCCGAGCGAGCGCGCAGCGTCGCCTTCATCAATGAACCAGCCGCGCTGTCCCGCGTGATGGCCGAGCCGCGCAAGCTTGGCGTCTGGCGCAAATGCCGCGTTCGTGACTTCTTCGAGACCTCCGCGCATGCGCACTGAGTCTTCGCGGCCTGCGGTCAGATCGATGAGACGGTAGTTGCCTCGCGCACCGTAGATGGCCCACTTACCATCGCCTGAAATACGTGCGGTTGCTGACGACTCCTCGAACCACGACGTGGGCGATTCGGAGTAGACGCGTTGGGCTCTTTGCGCGTACGTGTGCGTCGCAGAGGCGAGCATGAAGAGCGAGAGTAATGGACCCGAGGCGCGGTGGCGTTGCATGCGTCGCTCCTGAAGGGAAGATTATCCCTTGACGATACGACGGCGGACCACAGAAAGGGAAGGACCATTTACTTGCGGCTGTTATTGACGATGGCAACGTGCGCGCTGTCGCCGGTTATCGCTACAGGAAAGGCACGCGCCCGAGGTTGCATGCAGCTTCATCTTGATTCAGGCGTGCAGCGTGAGGCCGCGCACAAGTTTTACTTCCGCGAAGGGCTTACGATACCAGCGTATCACTTCCGGGTGATGCTGTAGCTGTGTCCCACACCAGGACCACGCCGTCCTCGCCGCCTGAGAAGAGTCGCGACCCATCATGTGAGAAGGCGAGGTCTCTGACGCGGCCGTTGTGAGCTGGGGAAACGTCCTGATGAATGACGCGCTCACCGTCGCTCAGGCGGATCATTTCGACGAAGCCTGACCACAGTCCGAGGGCGAGGTGGTTGCCATCGGGATGGAAGCGCGCGCACCAGTAGTAGTCGGCGTCCATTTTCAGCTTGTCCGGCAGAACCGGGTCGCCGTTCCGCAGATCCCATACGCCAGCGCCGCCTCCGGTCGACACTGCTGCAATGAATTGACCGTTCGGGTCGAACGCCATCGAGCGTGCGTCGTCCATCGTCGTTGGGATTCGAGTGATAATGTTGCCGCTGTCTATTTCGTAGACGATGACTTCGCGGGGTTCGACTCCGGATGCTGCCACGCGCGCCCCTTCTGCATCGATGGCGCACGCTGGCGGTGAGATATTGGCGGCTGACGGAAACGGATTGACTGGCAGAGTCCAGATTACCGTGCGTGTGTCCGCATCCCAGACCTGCGTTCGTGTTCCACCTGCGATGAGGCGGTCGCGCTTCGATGCGAACGACATCCATTTCGTAAATGGCAGTGCAAAGCTGATGATGTTGTCGCTTCCCGATTTGAGGTCGCGCAGCACGAGTCTTTGTCCTGCGTTCGTGTAGGCGAGAAGCGACCCGCCGGGTGAGAATCGCGCAATTGGAGTGACGCCTTCTGCGGTAACGAGGGTGGTTTGGAGCTGGTGCCCTTCGAGCGACCAGAGCGAGAGCGCGAGTTTGGACTCGGCATCACCTTGTTGGCCGATTGCGAGCGTTTTCCCGTCGGAGCTTACATCCACCGAGCAAACAAGCAGCGGATTTGGCGTCGTGAAGTTTTCGGGATCTTCGTTCACGGCTGACTCCTAGATTGGTGATCCGCCCGGCCCATCGAGGAACGACTGTCCATCGATCTTCTTTGCATTCGTCGCGCCGCCTTCCGCGTACGTGCTCGTGAAGCCTTTGCCGACCCAACCCACATAGCTGCCTTTGCCTCGTTTGAGGTTGTCGCGCTGCGTGATGTAGCGAAGCTTCGAGGTCTTTGACAGATCCCAGCGGTCCGTGTCGCCGCCATTGTTACCGCCGCTCGACTGCCAGTGCACTGATAGTGTGTCCATGTGATCGACGTCGTATTGCGTGGCGCTGAAGTGTGCGATCGACACATTCATCCTGGTTGCGCCATCGGGAACGCGCAGCGCGCTGACCAGGTTGTTCCACGCTGTATCGGCCGCGGGCGGATTGGTCGTCCGGTTCTTGACGATTGCATTGATCTCCGCAATGACGGCGCTACGGCCGGCGCTGATCACCGACGAGCGATTTCCTGCCCAGCTGCCGCCACGGAGATAGAGTTTGTTGCGCACATCATAACCGCTGGGCAGATAACGCTTGTCGAGCGGCATCCCCTTGAAGTCTTTGAATGCCTTGATGCCATCGCCGCCCATCGAGCCGAAGAAATTCACGATCTGTGTCATCCGTGCTTCGGCCCACGGCGCGAAGTCCTGGTTCTGATTGGGAACATTCTCCCAGTCGCGCTTCATGTTCTGAACGGTTTCCTTCGCGCCATTGATCAGATTGAGGAGGTCCAGATTCTTGTCTGGAGTCCTGCTCTTGTCGGCGTTCACTTC
>JBBQYT010000452.1:0-3060 GCA_038208385.1 Longimicrobiales bacterium
CTTGCGATCATCGGGATGCACGAACTCGATGAAAGGACGCGACATCAGCTCTTTCCGGGTGAAGCCGAGTGCACGCTCCCAGGCTGGATTGACTCGCTTGAAATAGCCATTGAAGTCGAGAAAGCAGAGCAGGTCGATGGAAGTAGCGAAGCGATCCTCGAGCTCGCGCACCGCCTCCGCCGCATCGTGCTTGCAGAGCGGGCGATACTCGCAGGCGTGCCTCCCGGCACGATTCGCAAAAGAACCAGGTCTGGTGCGGGATCAGACTCACGCAAGCCCGTTACGGCAACCGTCGCACCGGTCACATGCACTTCGTATCCGAGCTCGGAGAGCTGTGCCTCGAGCTCTCCAGCGACGATACTGTCATCGTCTACGACCAAAACATGCCGGGTCAACACTCGCCCGGCTTCTTCATGCGACACCTGCGGTGTCGCAATGTTGCGCGCGCCCTTTTTCGGGCATCAAGACACCGTATCGTTCTCCGCGGAGCGTTGTGCTTCCGCGTGGACCGCTTGCGGTCGCTGTTCGAGCAGCCGTTCCGCGAAGTCGAGGCCTTCCTGCGTTTGGCGCAATCGCCGCCGCAGGTCGTTCACCTCGCCTTCGAGGACATCGAGCCGAACTTGCGGCTGCTGGCTTTCGCGAGGGGCCACGCGAAGGCGCTGCGCCCAGACCGCGAACGCGACTGCGATCGCGCCATGAGTCACAGCGTGCAGCGGCTCGGGCGCTGCGGCCGCGAAGCCGATTGCTGCCACGTTGACGACGGTGAGCACGCCGGCAATCGGGAACCAAAGCGCGGGTTTGAAAGTCATTGAGGACTCCGATCGAGCGTTCTCAACACCTGCACGAGTGGCTACTCCTCGCCCACCAGCTCCTGCGCGGCCTCGAGCTGATCGTTCGGGACCAACAGTGTAATTCCTTCTGTCGTTGCTCCGCCGAAGCCCGGGCCAAAAATACCAGCAGCCGGCCCCTTTTCGAGCACCGGGATCCCTGCCTGCTCGAGGACCCCACGGGCAAGATCCGACTCAATCCGCCCCGGGAATTGTGCAACGACCACCCAGTTGCTCTCGTCCATCTGACCCCCATCGTCGCTCAGGTTGCAAACTCCGCCTCCATCCGGAGGCCTCCGTCAGTCAGTCCATGAAAGATACGCAAAGTCTCGAGTCGTTGGGTTGATTCGATTGAGCGACGCACGTCGTCGCCGCCTGATTCAGTGCGTGATCTGTCACGCGGCTAATTCTCTTGCAGAAATTCGTGGATCTGGGCCACTGCGTAGTCGATCTTCATTTGAAATTCGCGTCTTCCCAGCTCGCGTGTCAAGCGGCGCGCATCTCCAGAAATGCCGTTGGCGATTCTCGGCGCCGCCGGATCGATCGTTTCGCCGGGCGCGCGCACCGGATCGCCTAAAGCAGTTGGAATGAGATCGCGCCGCACCCAGGCATCACCGCCGAGATACAGCATTTCAGATGTGTCGGGAAGGCCGGCGTGTGAGCTCCTGGGGTAACCGTTCTGTGTCAGCCACTTGTCGAAATCCGCCTGGCGTTTAGTGTAGACATCATCGCAGTAATAGATGTGGACTCCCTGCGCAGAATATTTGGCGTCGAGTCTGTCCGCGACCTGGCGATAGACGTTTGGCTGTCCGCCGCCATGATCGCCCATGAGGATCACGTTCTTGAAACCGGTCGTGATGGCTTCTTCTGTGATGCGCTCGAGGACGCCGTCCAGCAGCTCATTCGTCAAACCGATTGTCCCGGGCAGTTGGGCAGAAGCTCTGTTCGGTGTGAACGGGAGGACCGGCATCGCGATCGCATTTCCCAGCTTCAACGCAATCGCTCTTACCGTGGCACGAGCCATGAGGTTGTGTCCACCGTTGACGTTCTGTGGACCGCGCTGCTCCGTTCCGCCCGTGTAGAAGAGTGCTGTCGTTTTCCCGCCGGCGAGGGCTCGTTTCACCTCGGGCCACGTCATCATTTCGAATTCGACGAGAGGCTCCGGGGCCGCAGTGGCTTTCGCTGCGCCTGGACGCGGAGCAGGCGCCTGAGCGAGAAGCGCGGTTGGAAGCGAGACAGCAATTGCGGTCCCGAGAAGCCAACGCATTGAGCGCGCCCAGGTGATCGAAAATGCGCCGAGGTCCATGGTGTCTCCTTCCGGAAGCGATCTGGTAGCGTGTTTGGCTTTCAGTATGCCATTCTCCACCTCGACATATCTATCATCAACGATCCACGCTGGTGACTCTCTTGACCGCGGTCGCCTGCGACAGCATTCTCGGCGGACCAAAAAAACGGCTTCCCAATTTCGGACGACGACCCAATTCACGGCCCGGTGGCACGCGTTACGCCACGTACAGATTGCATCGGACTCACTGGCGGGTCCGAACTGCCGTTCCCTTGATACGTACTGAAGAATCCATTTCCAGGCAGAGCCCATTGGACGTCGTCGATGTTCGCGTGCTCGGGTCGTTGATCGAAAAAGAGATCACGACGCCGGATACGTATCCGCTCACGCTGAATGCATTGACAACCGCGTGCAATCAGACATCGAACCGCGACCCGGTCATGGATGTCGACGAAGGCGCGGTATCGAATAGTCTCGAAGAGCTCGGCCGGCGGTCACTCGCACGCGCAGTACAGCGCAGCGACTCACGCGCGAAGCGATACCGGCATTTGATGTCGGAATCGATGAATCTGCATCCGGCGGAAACAGCAGTCATGTGCGTGCTGATGTTGCGCGGCGCCCAGACAGTCGGCGAGATCAGGACGAGGGCCGCGCGATTGTTCGAGTTTTCTAATCCCGGACAACTGGATGTCACGCTTCACGCGCTAATGACGCTGTCGGAGCCACTTGTCGCTCAGCTGCCGCGACGGACTGGACAGAAAGAAGTGCGGTACGCGCACCTGCTGTCGGGCGAACCCCTGCTGGAAGTAACTACCGGGAATGCCTCGACCGGAGAAATGCCGGAACCCAGCAGGGTCGAGGCGCTCGAGCATGCGCTTGCTGCAATACGTTTGGAGATGGCGGAGCTACGCGCGCAGTTCGACGAGTTCAGGAAAGAGTTTCAGTGAC
>JBBQYT010000453.1:0-3052 GCA_038208385.1 Longimicrobiales bacterium
ATTTCTGCTGCGAGTGGCCGGCTACTCAGGATTTTCGAGAGCAAGGCGGGTGGCCACATGGTATACGCAGCGGATGCAAGCGATCGCTTCATCCTGATGTATGCGCATCTCGACCGGTATGCGGATGGACTGAAGGAAGGAATGCCGCTGGTGCAGGGACAGCCGCTCGGGTTTGTCGGGACGACCGGAAACGCGCCTCCCAACGTACCGCATCTTCACTTCGCGATTTCGCGCGGCGAGCCGTCACGCAAATGGTGGTCGGGAATTCCTCTAAATCCGTTTCCTCTGCTTGTTCATTGAAATCGCCAGGAACGAATCCACACGTCTCAGATCCACTCCAGCTCTGCAATTGTCCGTTCGTTGACGACGTTGCCGGTGTTCAGCGTGCCTGAAGGCTCGACCAGGAGGAGGTGAACTTCCTCGGGCGCGACGGGTTTGTGCTCGACACCGCGCGGGACGACGATCAGCTCTCCGGGCTCGAGCCACACATCGCGATCGCGAAACTGCATGAGCAGGCGTCCCTTGATGACGAAGAACAGCTCGTCTTCATTGTCGTGCTGGTGCCAATGAAACTCGCCCTGGAGCTTCGTGATTTTCACGTCGGTGTCGTTGACGCGGGCGATGAGGCGCGGATGCCAGTGATCTTCGAACATCGAAAATTTCTGTGCGACGTTGACTGCATCTGTGTGTGGCATGGTGGTCCGTTATGTTTGAGGGTTAATCGCGCAAAGCGAGGGCCGGATCCACGCCGGCTGCGCGTCCGGCGGGCAACCAGCTTGCAGCGAGCGCAATGCCGAGCAGCAGCGCTGCCGATATGCCCAGCGTCAGTGGGTCTGTCGGGCTCACGTCGTACAGAAGTGAGGCAATGAAGCGCGTCATTGCAACGGCGCCGGCGAGGCCGAGGGTGATGCCGAGAGCTGCGAGCGCGACCGCCTGTAGCGAGACCATGCGCCGCACATCCGCAGGTCGCGCGCCCAGCGCCATGCGAATTGCCATCTCCCGAGTCCGCAGACTCACGACGTACGAGATCACACCGTAAATTCCGACGGCGCCGAGCACGAGCGCCATTACGGACGCGATGCCGAGCAGCATCAGCGTGAAGTACGTGCGCGCTGCGGCCTGGGCGACAATTTCCGTCATTGGACGCGCGGCGTACACGGGAATTGTCGGGTCCAGTGTGCGCACTACGTTCTCGACGCGCTGCATCATTTGTGCTGAGCCACCTGCGCTGCGCACGACGAATGCGATGTCGTGCGGCGTCCACAGCGGCTCGCCTGGATTGGCGCCCGGGCTTACGAGCGGCACAAAGACTGTTTCATCCGGTGGTTCGCTGAGCGATGTACCGCGCACATCGCCCGTTACGCCGATGATTGTAAACCATGGGCCTGCCGGCATCATCCGCACACGCTTCCCGATTGCGTGCGCACCACTCCAGTATTTTTCAGCGAGCGCGCGCGTCACGATCACATCAAGGCGCGGATGCTCTGCGTCCGGCGCCTCGAACGTGCGTCCTTCGAGGAGGGGAATGCCAAGCGCGCGGAAATAGCCGGGACTCGCGTACGAGACCTGGTGCACGTTTGGCATCCCGCCTTTCGGGATTGGGTGGTCTTCGATGAAAACTGATGTATCGCGGCGCGCTTCCGCGACGAGCGGCAGCTTCGTTGCCGCACCGACGCTCACGCCTGGAAGCGATGCGATGTTGTCGAGCGCGCGCGTCAGGAGTCGTGCAGCATCGCCGGGAGCGGAGTATTGGGCGTCGGCGAGTGCGATGCGGAATGTGAATGCGGTCGAGGCAGCGAAGCCCGGCTGCGCGGACCGTAGTCGTGCGAAGCTGCGTGCCATGAGGCCCGCGCCGCTCAGCAGCACGAGCGCGAGTGCGACCTGCGCGACGATCAGGACGTGCTTTGCGCGGTTGTGTGCGCGGCCGGCTGTTGCGCCGCGGCCGCCATCGTTCAGCACGGGAGAGACGGCGCTGCGCACCGAGCGAATCGCGGGCAGCGCGCTCACGAGCAAGCCGGCCAGGAGCGTGATGCCGGCAGCAACGCCGAACGCTGTGCCATCGACACCAACTTCGTCGAGACGCGGAATGTTCACACCGATTGCGAGTGAGCGCAGGGCGCGGACTCCGATGGCGGCGATACTGATGCCAAGTGCGCCACCCACTGTGGCCAGGATGAAACCCTCGGAGAGGAATTCCCCCGTGATTGCGCCCAGTCCTGCACCGAGTGCGCGCCGAACGGCCAGCTCCTGCCGGCGTCCTTCTGCGCGCACGAGGAACAGATTCGCCACGTTCGCGCATGCGATCAACAGCACAAACCCTACGGCGGCAAGGACTGCCCACAGGGCGCGGCCGACATCGCCGATGATGACGTCGCGCAGCGGACGAACGACCGTTCGCATCTTGATCGCTTCGATCGCGTCTGCGGTCAAGCGGCCGGCGTAGACTTCCGGAACGCGCGGCAGCAACGGTTGGAGGTCGGCAGCGGCGCCTGCGGGAGTGACTCCAGCCCTGAGTCGCGCGACAGCGCGATAATCGAAGATTGCGGACTTCGTGTTCGCGGGATCGATACGGACAGGAAGCCAGACTTCGGTGCCGCGCGCCGGGAAGCTGAAGCTCGCCGGCATGATGCCGACAACTTCGCGCGCGACGCCATCGACCTCGACGCTACGGCCAATGATTGCCCGGTCGCCGGCGTATTTCCGTTTCCAAAGATTTTGACCGATCATCACAACGGGCGGCGCGCCTGGATGATCTTCTTCTTCCCGGAACGCACGACCGAGCAGTGGTGAAGCTCCGAGCACTGCATTGATGTTTGCGCTGATCCGCGCTGCAGTCACTCGTTCCGCGCCGGACCTGTCGCCATTTCCGGTGCCGCTGATGCGACCGAGTGTTGCGGCGGTCGTCTGGTAGGCGCCGACATCCGTGAATACGTGATTTGCACGGCGATAGTACAGATACGTCGCATCAGACTGGTCTACACTGGTGACGCCTACAAGCGCGAGCGTGTGCGAGAGATCGACGAGTCGTTCGGAGTGTGCGTACGGCAGTGGT
>JBBQYT010000454.1:0-3048 GCA_038208385.1 Longimicrobiales bacterium
CCAGCACGCGCGCGGCAGCACTGCAAGCTTCTTCTGCCGTCTTCACCTCTGCCGCGCGGGCGCCCAGATCCCGAAGCACGCGAAGCCGGCGCTCACCCAGAACCCGGCCGGTCGTTTCTGTAACGGTGACGAAAACGCCGCCGACACCACCCGCTTCGCTTCGGATGGCACTGTAGCAGAACGTGAAGTAGCACTCTTCGACGTAGTCGTAGCGGTCGAGCGGAAGAATCTGGTCTTCGAGGAACGTTGGCTCGCCGCCCGCCATCACCCGCTCGAACATCGGCCCAATGAAAGCCCAGATTTCGGCGAAGGTCGTGCGGGTGCTCTCGCCGAGCGCCGCGGGGTGTTTCTTGGAGCCGAGAATGGGTCGGTAGGCGTCGTTGTACATCTGCGTAAATTGCGGTCCCCACGCGATATACATTGGGTATCGCGAATCCAGCAGCAGGCCGAGCGCGGTGCGCAAGCTCTGCGGCCAGGCTTCTATAGGGCCAATTGGCGTGGATGACCAATCATAGGCTCGCATGAGCGCGCCCATCTCACCGCCGCCCGCAAGCGCATCTGCTTTGTTGGAAGTCATATCGGCGAAGGTACCCACGGGAGCGGCGGTCACGCCAGCCTCGCGCAGGTTCAGATTTTAGAGGGCGATGAGGACAACGTTTCGGCAATGTGCGACGGCATCCATCAGGCGCTCTACGCGTTGGCGGGCAGATCGAGGAGGAACAGCAGCGAGTCGCGGTCGGCGTACGGGTAGTCGAAGGGCAATTCCTTTCGTGCGATCTCCCGAAAGCCGACGCGACGATAGAACGCGTGGGAGCGCTCGGCGACTCTCGGGGTGTCGAGAACAATGCCTTTCAGGTGTGCGGCGCGCGCCTGCGCGATCAATGTTTCGTAGAGCTTGGCTGCAGCACCCGATGCATGTCCACGGTAATCTTTGCGAACAAAAAACTTCTTGAGGAGGCCCCAGCCGACGCCCTCGCCTGATTCGATAGCCTGCAGGCCGATCGTGCCGACGACGAAGTTTTCGGTGTTGATCGCCACCCAGAAACCGCCGCGCGTGTAGGTGTAGACTTCCGGAATGTCGACGAGGTCGGGCTGTTCCTCGAGCGGCAGGCCGATGCCGTATTCGACGTTCTGCACGTACAGCACGAGGTCGATGACCTGGGCTTGATATGCTTCCTCGAACGGAACGATCGATACTGTCGGCGTAGGGTCAGACTGCATGGTGTCCCTTACTATTGACTGAAGCCATATTCAGCGCGCGAAGACTGAATCTACGCGTACCTGCTACGGAGACGACGGTGGAGCAATTTCTGACGACGATCGCGCTGATCGGGACCGTCATCATCGTGGCGTCACTGCTTTCCGGCCTGGAGCGCAACGGCGTACCGCTCGTTGCTGTCTTCCTTGGGCTCGGCGCACTTCTCGGGCCGCACGCTCTGGGCCTTCTCGATATCGGCCTCAACTCCGATACACTCCAAATCCTGGCCACACTCGGCCTCGCCCTCGTGTTGTTCAGCGATGCCGTCACAATCGACATCAAGGAATTGCGATCCCGGAAGTGGCTCGCGTGGCGCGTACTCGGGCCGGGCACGCTCGCTCCTGCCGCGATTATCGGATTGGCAGGGTGGTATCTGCTCAAGATTCAGCCGGCAGCCGCTGCACTTCTTGGAGCCGCACTGGCATCGACCGACCCCGTGATGGTGCGCAGCGTGCTCCGCTCGAAGGCGCTGCCGTCGACGCCGAGAATTGCGCTTCGGCTCGAGACCGGCATGAACGACGTGGTGTTTTTGCCGATCATCGTCATCAGCATGTTGTTGATGCGCGCGCAGGGACCTTCGGTAAGCGAAATCGCTCGACATGCACTGGGGCTGCTCGTGCTCGGTCCGCTGCTGGGAGCGGCGGTAGGATGGATTGGGATCACTATACTTGCGCGCGTGCGGGATGGCGTCGGCGTGCGGCGCGACTACGAGTCATTGTATGCACTCGGCCTGGCATTTACAGGCTACGCTGCTGCTGAAGCAGTCGGCGGGAGCGGTTTCCTTGCCGCGTTCGCAGCAGGACTGCTGGTGTCGGCGCGTGACATCGAGCTCTGCGACTGCTTTCTCGAGTACGGCGAAGCGACAGCCGAGATGCTTCTGCTGCTGACGTTCGTCGCATTCGGTACATCGCTGATCTGGAACGGCTTTACAATCATCAATGGTCGTACGCTCGCCTTTGCAGCCGTTGCGCTGTTCGCACGTACAGCGCTGCTGCTGCCGATTCTGAGCGGAAAATCGCTCGGCGTGAGCCCGGCGAGACCGCTGGACGATTGCCCTGATCGGTCCGCGCGGACTGAGCTCGCTGCTGTTCACTCTGTTGCCGGTGTTTGCCGGCATCGCCGGAGCAGAACAGCTCTTCACCATCGCTTGTCTCGTCGTGCTGCTCTCGGTAATCGTGCACGGCGGCGGCATCGCGTGGTTTCTGCGCTCATCGCGCGAGCCGCGCGCACAGCCGGTGTCATTGCGTCCCGCCGATGCGCCGCCCGTAACACTTCCCGAGCGCATCGACACGTTTGAAGTGCGCGGATTCATCATGCGCAACGAGCCGTTCGTCGTAGTTGATGCGCGGGCTGACCGCAGCTACCGCGAGGACAACCTGCAGGCGCAAGGCGCGCTCCGCATACCGCCCGAAGAGGCTGTGCACGGTCTGACGGACAACAACGTCCCGAAGGATGCGAACATCGTCGTGTATTGCGCGTGCACCGATGAAGCGACGAGCGTGCGCGTTGTCCATCAGGTTCGACGCGCAGGCTGGACCAGGGCGCGGGCGTTGCTCGGAAGCTGGGCGGCGTGGCAGGAGGCAGGATTGCCGGTGGAGCCGAAGGCAGCGATTAGCGATTAGTTGCCCTCGGCGGCCTACCGTTACCGGAGTTAGCAAGTGCGACGCATCTTCGGAAACACCGGGAGCATAACAATGCCGACGAACACACTAATCGCTAATCGCTAATCCCTAATCGCTATAAAGAACGTACTTCGCTTTAACTTTCATCCACTGCTCGAGCTGTTCCTG
>JBBQYT010000455.1:0-3041 GCA_038208385.1 Longimicrobiales bacterium
AGATCGGAAGGGGCACGATGACGCCGGCCATTGGCAGCGTGCCGGGCTCGCTTCCCGAGGGGTCACCCCGCTCGAAGCCGATCATGAACGAAGTGCCTGCGAAAAGACTGCGACGCTGGAGTGATAGACGCTGCTGCGCAGCGTGCAGCGTCGCCTGGGCGCTGGCAACCTGCAGGGCGACCATCGAGCGCATGACCGTGTCTTCTTTCGGGAGGCGAAGCGTGTCCGTAAGGACCAGCTCCGAACGATCCGCAACGAGGCCCAGCAACAGCTGCAGGTCGAGCAGATTGGAGACGGCGGCTACAGAGTCATCAATCTCGGTGTTGCGAAGCTGATTGCCAGACAACAATGCGAGCTCGACATCGAGCTGGCTCGCATCGCCGGCATCGCGACGCTCCCGCACCATTACGAGCAGGCTGTCACCCTCGACAGCGATTCTGCGTGACAAGTGCAAGCGGTCTCGGCTCGCGAGCGCGCGCGTGTATTGCACCTGCACATCGAAGACGAGCTGCGCGCGCTGGAGTGCGGCGCGATAACGCGCGGCATCCAGAGCGGCGCGCGCGGCGCCAACCTTTGTGCCGTGCAGCCAGAAATAATCGACCGGAATATCCAGCGAGACGTGGTTCTGCGGGGTCGCCTTGCTACGGCTCGCCGACAGCACCGGATTGGGAAATATCGATGCCGTGATGAGGTCCGCTGCTGCCGTGAGCGTGTCGATGCCCGCGAGTGCAGCGCGCGGCCCCTGACTGAGCGCGATCCGCACCGCATCCTGCATCGATATGCGCTGCTGCGCGTGAACACTGCCGGACGTGAGAAGGACCGGCACGATCAGCGACAGGACCCTCCAAAGCCGCATCGCGCTCCATTTCAGATTTCGTGATCTCCATTCTGTGCTCCTGGATACTCTAGAGTGCGCCGTCAGACCTCGCCGAGCAACCCCCGGGCACACAATCACCGTTGGATCACTCCGAAATCCATGGTGCAGACCGTGTCCACTAACGTTCCGGTGCAGTGCGCGAGGCCGTTTTCACGCGCATACACGGTTCGTCCTGCGGCCGTTATACGTACGGACCGGAGTGAAGCTGGAAGGGAAACCTCATAGTCCGCAACAGTACTGATTGAGCGCACGACAATACGGGTCTCTTCGAGCGTGTAGGCGACATTCGGGTCGGAAGATGAGAACGTAGCCGTGCCTGAATCCACGAGTTTAATGTGCACGGATCCTCGTGATATTTCCGGCAGTACGACGTCGAGCGTGCCATTTGGAATGATCGAAATTGCGTTTGATACCGCGCGCGGCGCGGCAGCAGAGATCGGCCGCGTCGTTTGAACGGGGGCCGCACCTTCTCGCGCGTGCTTGAGGAAGGTGTTCACCGGCGTACCGGGAATTGCAGCCGATGCTGCGGTCGCGCCCGCAGCCACGAGGATGAGGGCGAGGACGGCACGCCGTGCCGCGCGAACGCGGGCGCGACGTATGATATCGCGAACGTCGATGTTCGGCCGTGCGTGGTCGATGACGCGGAGCGTCTGACCCGCGAATGCATCCAGCGTTTGCTCGAGCTCGACTCTCTCGGTGCAAAAACGGCACGACGCCTCGTGCGTGATCGCTCTGACCATTGTCGCGGGGCTGGCCAGATTGTCGTGCACGAGCGCAGCCACCTGCTCATCATTGAGATGCATTTTGCCTTGCCTTGTATGCGTCGCGGAATGCGCGGGTCGCGCGCAGCAGCATCGAGCCTACGCTCGTTTCACCGAGGTCCAGAGCCCTCGCAATTTCGCGGTAGCTATAGCCTTCGTGTCTGAGCAGCAGCATCTGCCGGTCGCGCGCCGGAAGGTCCTCGAGCGCAGCGCGCACCGCGTCCTGTTGCTCGCGGGTGATCAATGCGGCGTCCGGCGTCAATGCGTCCCGCTGCGGACCTGCCTCCGCAGTGTTGCGTTGGAGCAAACTGCGCCGCCTGTGTGTCCGCCGATGCTCATCGCGCAACAAATTATTAGCGACCGTCACAATCCACGCGCGCGGATCCTGCGGGAATGCTCCGCGCTGGTACAGACGCACGAAGGCCTCCTGCGCGATGTCGGCGGCCAGCTCTTCGTCACCCCACGAACGATCGAGGTAACGGAATAGCCTGCCGAACTCGCGTGCAAAGAAATCCGCGAACTGCTTCTCGAAATCCGCTTTCACGTAGCCGATGTACGGGTGTGCTCAACCACGGGGATGGAGCGCATAACGGGATGTATTTGTGACGGATGCAGCCGGAAAAGGTTCAGTAGGCCCAGTGCAAAGAGAGATTCGCCGAGAGGGGGATCATGGGGACGGCATCGCCGATACCTGCTGCTGGAGAACGAAGCCAGGAGCCCACGTTCGCACGACCCAGCAGATTGTCCACATTGAATGCAATCCGCAGCCGATTCTTTGAGCGTGTGAGGCTCAGCTCGTGCTCGATGCCGAAGTCGAAACGCACGTAGTTCGGGAGTTTCGCCGGACTCAAGCTCATGTCGAGTGCGCCCGTGCCGCCGATTTCACGAACGCGTGAGAGGGCGTCCTCCCATTCCACTTCGACCTGTCCCGTCAGCAATCTCGCCGTACGGCCGACTACGATCCACGATGAGCCGCGCAGCGTCGTCTTCGACGTGAGGTTGTAACGAAGGCCGAGCGCAGCCGTCTGCGATGGGACGAAGCGCGGGGCAAAATCGACGTCGTTCGCGTGGATACGGGCACTCATCAATGAGTATCTCGCTGTGACGGTCGCACGGCCGGTGTGGCGCAGCATCAGGCCGAGCCCGCGCGCCCGCTCACGCCCCGGCGCGGGATCATCAATGGCAAAAAGGCCATCGCTGGTGCGAGCGAAAATGCCTGTCATACGACGTGTGTATGCGTCGAGCCGAATTTCTGTCGCGGGCTCGAGTGTGATGCGCGCGGACGCTGAGATGTCGCGCGATTCGGCCACCGGTATTGCACCACCATCCGCAATCACGGGTATCTCCGCGCCAACGACATCGGACAACGGCGATTCGTAGTTGCGAAGGGATTGCAACAGCTG
>JBBQYT010000456.1:0-3040 GCA_038208385.1 Longimicrobiales bacterium
TGCGTGCAGCAGCACCCCCGCCCACAACGAATTGGTGACTGCCACAGCGATACCCAGGATCACACCACCAAAGAACCACACCGGAAATACCTCGAAAACGAAGTGGGATAAAGCAAACATCATCGCGGACACGGCGATCGCCGCGCGCGCACCCCAAGGACGGCTAACCCGCGATTGTATCCATCCGCGGAAGAACCCTTCTTCTGCAATTGGACCCGCAACCGTCGCGTACAACAGAACCAACGCGAGCTTCAGCCCGCGGGCGTCCATGAAAAGCCGCTCCTGAGCGGCCATGACCGAGTCAGGAACGCCAGCGAGTCTCACGTAGAGCATGCTGAAAGCTCCGATCGTCACCGCCGCCGGTAAGCACGCAAGCAGAACCCACCGCGCAGACGGACCCAGCGGCCGCAGATGCAACATCGCGAGTCTTCGAGTGCGGCCTTTTTTTCTCACGACGAAAACCCACACCATCAGTGTCCCGACCAAACACAGGACAAGAACTCCCCAGCGCGCTGGCACGACTACGCTGACCGACAGAAGGCTGAGCCAGAAAATCGCCATTAGCCAATCGCTCATGAAACGCAACGCGGTGACTCGCATTCTCAAGTTCTCCGGTAGTGCTCTCGCGGGAGAGCGATGCGCGGGACGAAAAAGCAAAGCATGCTCCACATAGCCCGCCACCGTCATCTATCTGTCAAATCATTGTCGTGGCACATTTTGAGCAAAGGACATTTACGCTGAAACCAATGATGCTGATGGATCGAACCGCAACGCACATGGCACTATCGGACACATTTGCCCGAATTGACCGCCCCTGCTGGCAACCTCGCCCGCAGGCATGCTACTTTCTTCGTCAGAGAGTCCCGCGCCCGAGATCGATCGGACATGTGGATCACAACGCCTTATCGGATAATCACTTGCAACCCTATCCCACAGCGTGAAACAAGTCCTCAATCCGGGCGCGCGCCGCGTCCTCGAAATTGCCAAGGAGGCCGCGGTCGCGAGGGGCAGCCGCGCCATTGAGCTCGAGCACGTCCTGCTCGGCCTTCTCAGCGACTCCGTTGGCCTCGCCGGTCCGATTTTGGTCGAGTGTGGCGTCGATATACAGGGGCTGCATGAGAAGTTGAGCAGCGCGCTGCCGAAACCGAGGCCGCATGCGAAGTCGCGCGCCGAGATGCCGTACATGCCGAGCGCCGAGAAAGTCGTGAATCGCGCGCAACGCGAGGCCGTTGCTGTTGGCAGCGCCGTTGTCGGGTCGGAACACATTTTGTTTTCGCTTCTCGGCAAGTCGGGGCCGGTTACGCGGTACCTCGAGGATGTCGGCATGAGTTACGACCGCGCGCGCGTGCAGCTGCAGGCGCTGCGCTGGATACGTCCCGTGGCCATTCATTTCCTGCGGCTCAAGGCTGACTCCGATACGCCGGTTGCGAGGCAGATCGAGGAGCAGTTTCGAGAGGCGATCGCGTGCGGGCGTGTTCACGTCGGTGATTTGTTGCCGGCGGCGCGCCAGATCGCGAAGCAGCTTGGGGTCGGGCGCGCGACGGTGGACCGTGCGCTGCGCAAGCTTCTCAAGTCAAGGCTGCTGGTCGCCGAAGGCAAAGGCATTCGTGTTGCGGAGCCACAGATCGAGGAAATGCCCGAGTCCGAGCGCAAGCTCGCATTGTACAAGATGCTTCGCGGTGTCGTGGTCTCTGCTTTTCATCTCGGTGCGTCGGCAGACGAGCTGGAGAAGGAGCTGAAGAGCGCGATGCGCGGCGTATTCGTGGAGATCGAGAACGAAACGTAATCATGGGACTTTCCGCGCGCGTACCGGCACTGCTATGTATGCTGCTCGCTGTGCCAGGCGGCGACGTTGCGGCGCAATGTTTCGTAGGCCGGCGCGGCGGGATTCAAACGGACGGGTTCGAGGCACACCGCGCGTGTCAGGATTCGCGCGAGCGTTTTGCAAAACTGTTCGGTGGCCGCGCTGCTGAAGTACGGATTGTCATCTCTCGTGATGAAGCGATTACCGCGGGAATCTCGAAGGGGGCCGTCAACGTCTGGTTTCCGTCGAGCGACACGTGGGAGGATGTTGCCGAGCGCCTGGGCTTCCGGAAAAAGGACCTCGACAATTTCGTAAGCGACCAGTGGCACAATACCCTGCCGCACGAGATTGCCCACCTGCTGCTCACTGCGCGTCTTTTCCCCGCGGGCATGCCGATCGATTCGACGCGCTACGGCACTCCACTTCCCGACTGGTTCGATGAGGCCGTCGCGATCTGGTCCGAGCCGGACTCGATGGTCACGCACCGGCTGTACGAAGCGCGCGCAATTCTGCCCCGCGTCAATCTCACGGATATTCTCGACTGGGAGCATCCGAGAGCACGGCCCGATTCGTCCGAAGACGGCTTCATCCTCACGCGCCTGCGACAACGCGTGCGCCTGTGCGCTCCCGCGCGCTGCCTCAACCCCGCAAACCTCGCCGACACGTTGAACATTTACACGCGCGTACGGTCGAACGGGAAGATGTTGACCGACACGCTGGATGAAGAATCGCCTCGCGTGAAGAGTACGCGGGAGCTTTCAGAATCCTACGCGAAAGCGATTGGTCTGCTTGCGTACGTACACGCGATGGGCGGAGTGCCGGGCGTGGTCCAGCTCGAGAAGCGACTGCGCGCAAACTTCAATGACCCGAACGCACTCGCCGGATTGCCTGGCCTTCCGGCGAGAATGGCCGAGGTCGAACCCGCATGGAAGAGCTGGCTGGCAACAGCCTCACTGAAGGTCAAACGCTAGTCCATCTCTCGCAGAGTTTCCGCAACACGCGCATCAAGAGCAACTGCATTCATGACCGGCGCCGCAAAGTCGAGTAGCTCGCGCGCAGGAAACACATATGTCTGCGCATTGCCGACGCGTCCGCCGGAATTCTCCGACGCCATCAGATACCCGTCGACGATCTTCGCAAAGAAACGATCCGGCCAGTTCGCATGCGCACCCGCGTCGGCCGTGTTGACCTCTTCCATGTCGCGCCACACGCGCTCGCCATCGACGATCACAGGCA
>JBBQYT010000457.1:0-3037 GCA_038208385.1 Longimicrobiales bacterium
GCGCGCACAATGTCGCCTACGGCTGAGACACGAACGAGGCGATTGTCCTGGAGGAGCGTTGCAGCTGATGCGATTGCATCCCGCAGTGCACGCACTCTCGCTTCGGCGGGGTCCGCCTCGACCGGTTGTTTGAACTCTTCCCGCATGTGAAGGAAGTTACGCGGAGGACGAGAAGTCGTCTAGCTCGGTGGGACGGTTCGTGCTCTGGGCGTGACTGGGCAAGGTACTTTTCCCGGGTGTTGCCTGTTGATGCTGACATTGTTGCTTGTTATGCAGCTTGCCGTTCCGGATTCGATTTACTCGACGCCGGGCCTGCGCCGTTTGATTTCCGAGGCGTCGGTTGCGAATCGCGAAGCACCCGTCGCGCTCGCCGGTTATCGCGCGCGTCTCGAGACGGACATCGCGATCATGTTTCGCGCGGATATCGATCAGCAGCGCCAGCTGATTGCGCCACAGGAGCATGCGGAGCAGCTGGAGCAGGTGGAGACGAATCTGAATTGGCAGCGCTCGGGTGCTGAAGAACAGCGCGTGATCGGTTACCGGTCGCAGACGCTGGGTGCGTCCATCTCGCTTCTATCGGTGCTGCGCCAGCCGTGGGCACTACCTACGCTGTATGGCGAACGTCTCCGGTTCATCGACATCGAGGACAGTCGGAACAAACCCGCTGACAGTACTGGCACGACGGCAAGCCAGAAAACAATCATCGCCATCCATCCGCTCGCTGACGATCGCGATTCAGTCTACAAGTTCACCGGTGGTGACACGACCGTGACGCTGCACCTGGCCGGACGCGAAATTCACATCGTACGTGTTCACGTCGAGCCGCGCGTAGTGCCGAAGGGCGGTGTATTCATTTTTCGAGGCGACGTGGATCTGGACGCTGACCGCAAGCAGATCGTACGCATGCGCGGCGAGTTTGCGATCATACAGGCACATCCATCGTGGCGCACGAGGCTCCTGTCATCGGCATTTCAGACGATTGCGTTTGCAGATCTGATCAATGGTGAAGTCGGCGAAAAGTACTGGCTCCCGACGTACCAGCGACTCGAGATTCACGTGCGCTCGAAGCTTGCGACCGACTTTACGCCGGTCGTGCGCATCATCACGCGCTTTCGCGATCACGAAGTCATTGGTCCTGACGATCCGCCGCTCGTCTTCACCGATACAGGATCGTCCCGGCAAAAGCTGAGTTACGCGCCATCGGACAGTGTGAATGCGTTCCGTGCGTGGAGTGCTGAGATCGGCGCTGCCGCGACGGATGTGGTTGCAAGCGATTTCGATGACGTGGCTCCGGAAGAGTGGCGCACGCGCGGCGCGCCGCGACTCGATTGGTACGCCCAGCATACTACCGATGTGTTTCGCTTCAACCGTGTGGAAGGACTCTATACCGGCGTTGCGGCTATGTATCGGTTTCGTGATGCGGTGCCCGGTCTGGCGGTAGCGGGACGCGCGGGCTGGGTGTGGGCTGAAGGCACGGCGCGCGGCGGCGTGAATGCCCGTCTGGTGCGCGACCAGTGGCGCGGGTCTGCGCGTGTCCAGCGTGCGCTCGCGAGCACGAATGATTTCGTGCCGACACTCGATGGAGACGCAACACTCGGCGCGCTCATCGCGACGATCGATGACATTGATTACGTGGACCGCTGGCAGGCGACAGTCGCCGCTGCACGGAAGTTCGGGCGCACCGGCGCAGGTCTCGTCAGCTTCGAGATCGGACCCGGATACGACCAGACCGTGTCACGCAATGTCACGCACGGCCTCTTCAACAGAAATCCGCCGTTCCGCCGAAATCGAATCGCCGAGAACGGTGGTTACATGCGCGAGTTCATTGGCCTCGATTTCCATCCGAACGTCAGTGGCGAGCTGCTCGAGCCGGGCATCGGCATGGGAATCTCCTATACGCGCGGAGATGGCGCTATTCGCTGGCAGCGCATCGACAGCCGGTTGATTGCACGGCACGTCGATGGCCCAATGACATACTTCAGCCGGCTCGAAGGAGCGACGGTATTCGGCGGAGTGCCGCCGCAGCAGGTCATCGAGCTCGGCGCGCACGAAGGACTGCCGGGGTACGGCTACAAACAATTCGCCGGCAACCGCGGTGCCCTGTTCAGTGCGGGCCTGCTCTACAACCTGCCGTTGCTGCGCGCACCGCTGCGCTACAAGCTGCTCGTGCTGCCCAACGTAGCGCCGACGATTGGCGCGAGCCTGCAAGCCGGCTGGGCCGACGTAACCAGCCAGGCCGCACGCGACGCTATCGGCTCCTGGGGCTACCGCATCGACCGCCGCACCGGTCAGCCACTTCGGGGAGCAGACGGCCTTCCATTGGCCGCATCGCGACCAACCGACGGCATCCGATCAACCGGCACCATCTTCCTCAGTCTCTTCGGCGGCGCAATCGGATTCGGACTCTCGCGCCCGCTCGACCACAGTGCGCCTTGGCAATTCGCAATCGGCAGCGGCGTGTTGTAATCGCTCACACGTCGATCCGCAGTGCCGCCTTCTCTGCCCGCTTCAACAAATCCACGGCCCCCATTCGTTCGGCGATCGCGACAGCTTCGGGCAATGGCCCTTTCCACTCGAGCGCATCAACCGATGAGAACAGCGGAGCGTCCGTGCGCAACGTAGCGAGATCGCGAAACAACAGGGCAAGATCCCAGTTCGCCCTGAGCCTGATTGCAAGCCTTCCCTCGCCAGGCGGAATGTTCTCCAAATGGCCGTACCGCGAAAGCATCGACGCAGCGGACTTCGCACCCCAACCCGGAATGCCCGGATATCCATCTGCAGCATCGCCCACAACGGCCAGGTAATCGGGGATCGACGCGGGTTGAACGCCAAACTTCGCAACGATTGCAACAGCATCGCGCACCGCCTTCGCACGACGGTCCACCTGAACCACTCTATCTTCCACGACACACTGCGCGAGGTCCTTGTCCGGCGTCCAGATGCAAACCTTGTCGACACGCTCATCGCGCGCTGCAATCGCCGCCGCTGACGCGAGACCATCATCCGCCTCGAGCTCCACCATCGGCCACACCGCAAA
>JBBQYT010000458.1:0-3036 GCA_038208385.1 Longimicrobiales bacterium
ATGAATCGCTATCCGTTTCAGCAGGGTTTGTTATCATTTCGCGAAGCGATCACAGCGTGGATGCAGAAGCGTTTTGGCGTTGCACTCGATCCGTACAGGGAAATCCTGCCGATCATCGGCTCCAAGGAGGGAATTGCACACCTCGCCTTCGCGTATGTGAATCCCGGTGATCTTACGATCGTCCCCGATCCTGGTTATCAGCCCTACATCGGTGGAACCATACTCGCCGGTGGCGAGCCGTACGCTGTGCCACTGCGTCCCGGGAATGACTTTCTGATTCCATTCGAGGACCTGCCGGCTAACATCGTGAAACGCTCACGCGTCCTTTACTTGAACTATCCGAACAATCCCACCGCGGCAATTGCGCCGCGCGAGTACCTCGAGCAGGCCGTAGAGTTTTGTCGCGTGAATCGACTGATGCTGGTGTTCGATAACGCATACAGCGAGCTCGGATTCGATGGCTACGTGCCGCCGAGCATTTTCGAGATCGATGGTGCAAAAGATGTGGCGGTCGAATTTCATTCGTTCTCGAAGACGTACAACATGACGGGCTGGCGTATCGGTTTCGCGGCAGGCGATGCATCGGCGATTGCAGCATTAGCGCGCATCAAGTCGTTCATCGATACGGGCGCGTTTCTCGGTGTACAGGCTGCTGCACAAGCGGCACTGGAATCGCATGAGGCATGGGTGCCGGGCAACGTGCAGGCGTTCCGCGAACGGCGCGACGCAATGACCGACGCGCTGTGCGCGAACGGCTATGATGCGAAGGCCCCCAGCGCTACGATGTATCTCTGGGTGCCAGTCCCTGACGGTGATTCGGTGACGATGGCGCGCCGGGCATTGATCGAGCAGGGTGTCGTCATTATGCCGGGCAAGGCGCTCGGCGCTGGCGGCGAAGGGTTCTTTCGTATCGCGTTGACGCAGTCCGCGGATCGCTTGCGGGAGGCCGCTGCCCGCCTGGGTAAGCTATATTGAGGTGGTTTGTACCCACCACTTTGCCGGAACTGCCCCGCTCGCGCGGGTTAGAAAGTGACGATGAGCGTTTCAGCACGTAAAGTGCCCCCGCCACCCTTCGACCCAATCGACGCTTCTCCGCCGGTGCTGCCACCGCCGGCATCCCAGCCGCAGGTGCCGCTGTTCCGGACCCTCATCGCATCGGCGCCCTGGCGCGACAGGCGACGCACCCGCTCGATTGCCACTACAATCGCCCTGCTGTTGCACGCGCTGCTTATCCTGATCGTCATGCAGCTCGATGTTCCAACGAACATGCAGCAAATACCGTTTCCCGACGAGCAGATCACGCTGTTCCAGATCGCAGCTGAAGCGCCGGCCGCATCATCGCCGCCCACGCTCGAGTACCATCCGGGTCCTGTAGTCCCGCTTGATGTAGTCACCGTGACGCCGACGGCGATCGTGCCTCCCGCGTACGCGCCTCCGCGCCGCCCCGCAGCGCATTTCCCCGAGCAGACGAATCCGAACGAGCCTGAGCGCGTCGGCCCTGTCGGCTCGACGGGCGGCGGACGCGGCATGACGCCGGCACAAAAGCTTCACCCGCAGCTGATTGACCCGCGTCTCTGGGCGGCGCCCGAGGAGATGCTGGGCGCACCGGTTGACGAAGCGGAGCGCATGCGCGCGCGACTGTATAGCCGTCTCGAGGAGATGAACGACTCGATCGCAGGCATCAATGAAACGCGTCGCAAAGAGATGGACTGGACCATCAAGGACAAGAATGGCGGCAAGTGGGGCATTGATCCGAAGGGAATTCACCTCGGTAAACTCACGCTGCCCGCGCCGCTCGTTCATGGTCCGGCAGATGCACGGGATGAAGTTGCAAAGCAGGCAGCAAACTGGCGCGAGCTGAACACACAGGAAGATCGCGCGCGTCTGCACAGCACATTCAACGATCGTGTAAAAGCGATTCGCGAGCAAAAGCAGAAAGAGCACGACACAAAGGGAAAGGGCACGGACGCGAAGCCGAGCGATACAACAAAGCCAGCGCCGGCGCCAACGCCGACGGAACAAAAAGATCCGAACAAGCCGGTTACCTAGTTTTGTGGTTTGCTGGTGCGAAGCTGATGGACGGACAAAGTGTTGAGCGAGCTGATTTGTTTTAAACTAGGTCTTAATCGTCGGCCTCACATCATCAGCCGCGACTGGGTGTCCAATCAAGTACCCCTGCACGTAATCGCAGCCCGCCTGCCGCAACCACTCCAATTGATGTTCTTCTTCGACGCCTTCGGCGACAACTTGCGCGCCAATGCGATGCGCCAGTGTGATCATCACTTCGAGCAGGTGTTCATCCTTGGAGTCCACACCGATGTCCTGTACGAAGCTTTGATCGAGCTTGAGCAGGTCGACGGGGAAATATTTCAGGTACGCAAGCGATGAATGGCCGACACCGAAGTCATCGACGGCGACGATCGCACCGACATCCTTCAGTGCGCGCAGCACGCGCGCGGTTGCATCGGGGTCGCGCATTGCTGCGCTCTCTGTGACTTCGAGCACGAGACGCGAGGGATCGAGCTGCTGCGCTTCGAGCACCCGTGCGACGTACACGGGCAGCTCCGGATCGTGCAGCGAGCGCGCGGACAGGTTGACGGACACCCAACCCTGCCAGCCCTGCTCGGACCACATCGCCGCCTGTTTTGCTGCAGCGGAAATCGCCCAGCGATCGAGCGAGATGATCCGGCCTGTCTGTTCTGCAAGCGGGATGAACTCCGCCGGCGGCATCATGCCGCGCTCGAAATGCGGCCACCGTGCGAGCGCTTCGACGCCGATCAGCTGACCGCGTGCGAGAGCTTCGGCACCAATGATCTCACCTGTCGAAACGGCGAGGATGGGCTGGTAGTGAAGCACGAAGTGTCCGCGCTCCGACGCCCAGCGCAAATCCTCTTCGAGCGACAGCCGCTCCTTTGCGTGCACCGTGATGTCCTGGCGATAAAACTCGAACCCCGACCGCTCCGTCTTCGCACGCTCCATCGCGATGTCGGCACAGCCAACGAGCTCGTCGAAGTGCGTCGCATCCTGCGGATACAT
>JBBQYT010000459.1:0-3036 GCA_038208385.1 Longimicrobiales bacterium
AGAGCGCGACAAGTTCATCGACCGTCTTTCCGGAAACGGCAAGGGCGAGGGCGCGACGAAAAGCGTCAACGTCAACGTGCAGCGCTACAAGGGTCTTGGCGAGATGAACCCCGACCAGCTCTGGAATACGACGATGGATCCGGAAACACGTACGATTCTGCGCGTGACACTTGATGACGCCGTACAGGCCGACCAGATCTTTACAACCCTGATGGGGGATGAAGTCGAGCCACGCCGCAGGTTCATCGAGCTGAACGCACAATACGTTAAGAACCTCGACGTATAGAAGGTGAGACTTCACATTATCGTTGTCAGCACGCGTCCGGGCCGGCTCGGCCGTTCGGTTGCCGACTGGTTTGTTCCGATCGCCCGGACGCACGGAGAGTTCGAGATCGAAGTCATCGACCTCGCAGAAGTGAATCTCCCGCTGTTTGACGAGCCGCGCCATCCACGCTTACAGCAGTACGAGCACGAGCACACGAAAGAGTGGAGCAAAGTCGTCGCTCGTGCAGATGCGTTCGTATTTGTCACGCCCGAGTACAACTACTCGACGCCGCCATCACTCGTGAATGCGCTTGCGTTCGTATCACGCGAGTGGGCGTACAAGCCCGTGGGATTTGTCAGCTACGGCGGACCATCGGGCGGGATGCGCGGCGTGCAGATGACTAAGCAGACTGTGACGGCGTTGAAGATGATGCCGATGCAGGAAGCCGTCGCGATTCCGTTGTTTCAGCAATACATCGACAAGGAAACCGGCGTCTTCGCTCCTGGTCCGCTTCAGGAAAAGGCGGGGAACACAATGCTGACCGAGCTTGCGAAGTGGACGCGCGCGCTCAGTCCGATGGCCCGCTCCTGACGGGACTCTGCCACAGATGCAGTGTCGCATAGCTGCGCCACGGTCGCCACGGTTGTGACATCGCCTCTGCGGCTGCCGGCGTAATGCCCCCAAGGCGCTTCAGCAGCGCAATGTCTTCTTTCGGAAACGCATCCGGCCAGCGCAATGCGCGCATCGCGATGTAGTGCGCTGTCCACGGTCCGATCCCCGGTAATGCGACAAGCTGCTTCACGGTCGCTTCCGGATCGGCGCCAGCCTCGAGCTTCAACCTGCCGGATGCAATTTCATCTGCGATCGCAATGATGCTCTTTGCACGAGTCGCGATGATGCCGAGCGATGAGATCTCGTCTACGGTCGCTGTCGCGATCCGCATCGCCGTGGGGCAGAGGCGCGTCAATTCGGAATGCGATGTCCCGATTTCCTCGCCAAACGCTTCGACAAACCTTCCCGCCAGTGTAGCCGCACCCTTCACAGTGATCTGCTGTCCGAGAATCCCGCGCACCGCGAGCTCGAAGCCCTCGAATGCACCAGGCACGCGCAGGCCTGAATTCCGCGCGATGGCTTCGGCCAGCCGTTCATCGCCTGAAAGATGCGCGTTGATGATGTCCGGGCGTGCGCTCAAATCGAACAGATTGCGGAGCCTGCCCAGTAGAGTCGGCAGCACAGGTGTCAGAGAATGCGTCAGCTCGACTTTGAGCGCGCGCTGCTTCGGCGCATGGAGAACGTGAATCCACCCTGTGTAATCGCCAATCTGCACGGTGCGGAGATACGCGCCACCCTGCACGAATTCGACACCCTTCAGGGCACGCGTGCTCAGAAATTCCAGCAGACCATCCCAGTCGAATGGCGGACGGTAGATAAGCTGAAGTGTGAGCGATCCCGAAGACGCCAACGGTTCGGCGCTCTTTGCCGCTTCCTTCCGCAGGCGCGTTGGCGGCATGCCATACCGATCCTGAAACGCATCATTGAAGCGGCGCAGGCTCGCGAAACCGCTCGAGTACGCAACCTCGATGACCGGCAGCCTCGTCTCCGTCAACAATTGCTTTGCGAGAAGCAGGCGGCGCGTCAACACCAGGTCGATCGGTGACACACCGAGCTCCTTCTGGACGATCCGCCGAACCTGGCGCGAGCTCATGTGAAACTCCGCAGCAATCTCCTCCAGCCCGGCCCCGTCCGACTGCATCCCCTCGCCGATCCGCTGCGCAATGCGATTCGCAACGCGCTGCGCTCCATCAACCGGCGCACAACCCGGCGCCAGCTCGGGACGGCACCGCAAACACGGACGGAACTGCGCATGCTCCGCAGCAGCCGCGCTATCGAAAAACCGGCAATTCGCCGCCTTCGGCGTCCGCGCAGTACAAACGGGCCGGCAATAGATGCCCGTCGAAGTCACTCCAACGAAGAAGACCCCGTCAAACCGGGGATCGCGCGAAGTAAACGCGCTGTAGAGCGCAGCCGAGTCGTTTGTCATGCCTGGAACGTACCCCCCGGCCCGCCCGAAGTCTCGCCATTTTCGGACATGGAAATGCTTCCAATATAGATGTCCGAAAACGGCGAGCATTGCACTCATACCGTGCCTATTTTCAATGCATGAAACGCAGGCCTGTACTCGATTCGTTCATAGGAGACCCGGTCATGCAGAACACCACCGACATTCAGTTCCTGATCGTTCCATCATCGCTCGGTCAAACGCTCATCGCGACCAGCGCCAACAAGCTGTGCGCTCTCTTCTTCGGCGACGACCGACAGTCGCTGTTACATGCACTACGTGCCCGCTTCGCGTACGCAACCCTGCAGGAAGGCGGCGCCGAGGTCGCCGCATCGGGCGCAAAAGTCGCCGCCTGGCTGGAAGCGCCGGTAGCCGCGCTCGATGTCCCCCTCGACCTGCGCGGCACCGAATTCCAGCAAAGTGTCTGGAATGCACTCCGGGAGATTCCAGCCGGTAGCACGGCGAGCTACACGGACATCGCCAATCGAATCGGGCGGCCCAAGTCCGTCCGCGCCGTCGCGCAAGCGTGCGGCGCCAATCCGGTTGCCGTAATCGTCCCGTGCCATAGGGTAATCAGAAGCGATGGTGCCCTTTCAGGCTACCGCTGGGGCGTCGGGCGAAAGCGCGTCCTGCTCGAGCGCGAGATGGCCTGGTCGAACGACCAAGACCAGTCCAGAGTAAGGCCGTGTCAAGCATTTTTTAACGCTTGACG
>JBBQYT010000460.1:0-3030 GCA_038208385.1 Longimicrobiales bacterium
CGCGGTGCAGACCAGCGCATGCAGGACAATGTTTTCCCGGTATTGTTCAACAGCTCGCGTTATGCCGATCGCATGCCGATCGGCGATGAACACACGCTCGAGACGTTCCGTCCCGCCACACTGCGCGCGTTCTACAACCAGTGGTATCGTCCGGACCTGATGGCTGTCGTTGCCGTAGGCGACTTCGACAAGGTGCGCGTCGAAAAACTGATCCGCGCGAATTTCGGCCAGATTCCCCGCGCTACACGTCCTGCGGTGCGCACGATCTACCCGGTCCCGCCGCACAAGGAGACGCTTGTCGCGATTGCAACGGACAAGGAAGCGACGGGCTCACAGGTCGAGGTCTATTACCTGCGCCCGGTACAGATCGTCAGTACGGTCGCGGGACAGCGGCGGGCTTTCATCGAAGATCTATACGATGAGATGTTGAATGCACGGTTGCGCGAGCTGACGCAGACAGCAGACCCGCCGTTCATTGGCGCGTCGTCGGGGCTCGGCCGGCTCGTGCGTTCGAGCAGTGTCTACGTGTTGTCTGCTGCTGTCAGGGAGAACGGCGTCGAGCGTGGGCTCGAGACATTGTTTACGGAAGCGGAGCGCGTCAGTCGCAATGGTTTTACTGCGACGGAGCTGGAGCGCGCAAAGGCCAACATGCTGCGTTCGTTCGAGAGCGCGTACAACGAGCGTGACAAGACAAACTCGAATGCGTACGTCAGCGAATACGTTCAGAACTTCCTGCAAAAGCAGCCGATGCCCGGAATTACACGGGAGTACGAGCTGGCGAAGCGGCTGGTTCCCGGGATCAAGCTCACAGAGGTGAATGCGCTTCCTGCGGCGTTGATGGGAAAGGGCAACAGCGTGATTGTTGTCGAGCAACCGGACAAGGAAGGTGTGCACGTTCCGACGAAGGATGCATTGCTGGCAATTGCAGCGAGCGTCAAGCAAATGGATATCCCTGCGTATAAGGACGTCGTTGCCAGTGCCACGCTGCTGCCGTCGCTCCCGCGCGCGGGCACAATCGTCGAAGAGAAGAAAACGCCCGCAATCAACCTGACGGAGTGGAAGCTGTCGAACGGTGCGCGCGTGCTGCTGCGCCCTACGGACTTCAAGCAGGATGAAGTGTTGTTCCGGGCGTATGGACCGGGCGGCACATCGCTCGCGTCCGATAAGGACTTCGAGTCCGCGCAGTTCAGTGATGTTCTCGTGTCGCTCGGTGGTGTCGGCCAGTTCAGTGCGATCGAGCTGCAAAAGGCGCTGGCCGGCAGGAACGTCGGCGTGGGTCCGTTCGTCGGCGACCTGGATCAGGGCCTGAATGGCGAGGGATCGCCAAGGGATCTCGAGACAATGATGCAGCTCGCCTATCTGTACTTCACCGCGCCGCGCAAAGACACGACATCATTTCAGTCGCTGATGACGCGCTATCGGCAGGCGCTTGCGAACCGCAGTGCAGATCCGAATGCTGCGTTCCAGGACACATTGCAGGTGACGCTTGCCCAGCACAACGTGCGGAGCCGGCCAATCACTGTGCCATTGCTCGATGAAGTGGACCTCGGCAAAGCCATCGGCTTCTACCGTGATCGCTTTGCCGATGCGAGCAGTTTCACATTCGTGTTTGTCGGTAGCTTTTCGCCCGACTCACTCCGCCCCCTCGTCGAAAAATACCTCGCCGCGCTACCATCATCGAACAGCAAACAGACCTGGCGCGATACCGGTATTCGCCCGCCAGCGGGCATTGTAGACAAGGCAGTACACAAAGGGGTCGAGCCCAAGGCCGAAACACTACTGCTCTTCAATGGTGACTTCAATTACGTGCCCGATGAGCGCCGCGCTCTGAACGCTGTGAGTGACGTGCTCGAGATCATGCTGCGCGAGAGACTGCGCGAAGACCTGGGCGGCACGTACGGCGCGAACGTGAGCGCGAACTTCTCCAAGCTGCCGTATCCGCACTATTCTTTTGCAATTGATTTTGGCTCGAATCCAACGCGCGTGGCAGAGCTGACAAAAGCGACGTTCGCAACCATCGACTCGCTCAAGGCCAACGGCCCGACAGCAGACGTGCTGCAGAAAGTCAAGGAGACGCAGCGCCGTCAGTACGAGACGAGCCTCAAGCAGAACGGCTTCTGGGCCTCATCGATCACTGTCCGCGACCAGACGGGTGAGGATCAGACGAACATCCTGAGGAACGTAGAGAACGTGGACAAAATCACTGCGGACGTGGTTCGCGATGCCGCGCGCAAGTATTTGCCTGATGATGCGTACGTGAAGATCTCGCTGTTGCCGGAGAAGAGCTGATGCGAGAGTCCGGCTGTCGATTTGCCCGTAGCGCCGGCATTGCCGCGCTGGCGCTCCTGGCGCACGGTAGCATGAGCAGCGCCCAGCAGCGACGCGCAGCCCCCGCAGGTTCAATGGTGAACACGCGCATGAATCAGATCGCAGAACAATATGTCAAACTCGTGCTTGCGGTAGGTCAGCACGACGCAGATTACGTCGACGCGTTTTATGGACCCAGGCTCTGGCAGACGGAGGCCGCTGCGGCGAAGATGCCGCTTGCGACGATTCGTGCCGAAGCGCACAATCCGCTGAACGCACTCGATGCAATCGATGTCACGCGCGAGCCCGAGCTCGTGCAATTACGCAAGCAGTATCTGCATCGCCAGTTACAGGCATTGATCACGCGCGTCGAGATACTGCAGGGCAAAAAGCTTACGTTCGATGAGGAAGCAAAAGCGCTGTACGATGTCGAGCCGCCGCACAATCCGGACAGTCACTTCCAGCAGGTGCTCGACCGATTGAGCCTGCTGCTCCCCGGCAACGCACCGCTCGTCGATCGCGTAGCGCAATTCAAGCAGGACTTCGTCATCCCCAAAGAGAAGCTCGACACGGTGTTTCGTGCGGCAGTTGCAGAGTCGCGCCGCCGCACGCGTCTGCACATGAAGCTGCCCGCGAACGAGAGCTTCGTCATCGAGTACGTGAAAGACAAGCAGTGGAGCGGCTACAACTGGTTCAAGGGTAATGCGCACAGCCTGATCCAGG
>JBBQYT010000461.1:0-3021 GCA_038208385.1 Longimicrobiales bacterium
ACGACGATCTGGCGTACGCAGGTGCGCTTCATTGGCGCGGGCGCAATCGGCGTTTCCGCGCTCTACACGCTTGCGACACTCACGAAGCCTGTTGTCGGCGGTTTGCTCAGCACGCTCGCCGCGTCGCGCGCTGTGGCAACCGAGGATGAGCTCGACCGCGATCTCCCGGCGCCGTGGATTCTCGGACTTACAGCAGTCTGTCTCCTCATCGCAGCGTTGATCGTATTCGCGTTTGCAAAATCGACGATCCTCGCGCAGAGCGCGCTTACACTCACGCTGATCGCAGTGCCGTTCGTCCTGATCGGTGGCTTTCTCATCGCCGCGATCTGCGGTTATATGGCTGGACTGATTGGTGCATCGAACAGTCCGATCTCGGGTGTCGGAATTCTGTCGATCGTGCTCTGCGCTTCCCTCATCGCCCTCGCCGTCACGCCGACACCGGAAACGAGCAAGCCGCTTGTCGCGTTCGCGCTTTTTGCAACTGCGATCGTATTTGCGTGCGCAACGATCTCGAACGACAACCTGCAGGACCTGAAGACAGGTCAGCTCGTTGGCGCGTCGCCAATGCGTCAGCAGATCGCGCTCATTGTCGGTGTGGCTGCGGGTGCGTCGGTGATTCCGTTTGTGCTGAACCTGCTTGCAAAGGCGTACGGCTTCGCGGGAGCACCGAATGTGGGCGTGCTCGCGCCGAATCCATTGCCTGCTCCGCAGGCGACGCTCATCGCGGCACTGGCGCAGGGTGTGATCGGCGGCAACCTCGAGTGGAAGATGATCGGGATTGGTGCTGTGGTTGGCGTCGGCCTGATTCTGCTCGACCTCGGGCTCGGCGCGATGAACAAGCTGCGCGTTCCGCCGCTCGCAGTCGGCATCGGCATTTACCTGCCGATGTCTGCGACGTTCGCCGTCGTCATCGGTGCGGTGCTGTCTCGCTGGTATGATGGGCGCTCTAGCGCGGCCCCAAATCCCGAACGCGGGATGCGGCTGGGAACGCTTGTCGCATCCGGCCTGATCGTCGGCGAGAGCTTGTGGGGTGTGATCAATGCCGGACTGATTGTCGCGTTTGCGAAGGACGCGCCGATCGGACTCGTGCCCGAGGACTTTTCGCTCGCGCCGTGGCTCGGACTGACGGGCTTCATCGGTGTGCTGGTGTGGTTGTACGGCTGGATGCTGCGCCGTTCAGCGGTCAACCGTTAAGCATATTACTCAAGCTTCTGCGCTTACTTCCATGTCCAGCCGCTGATGTCGGGCGGATCCTCGAGGTGTTCACGCGCGTAACGTGCGGCATCTGCAATGCGCGTGTTCAGGCCGGCCACCAATTCGGTCGCCTGGGCGGCAGGCAGCGTTGAATGTTCGATGGCGAGCATCGCAAGGTGAAACCGGCTCATCCCGTTGAGACTGACCATATCGAATGGTGTGGTGGTCGTGCCCTGCTCGTTGAAGCCGCGCACGTGGAATCGCGCCGGGTGTGGCCGGCGGTGTACGAGCTGATGGACTGCGAATTGATAGCCGTGGAAGGCGAAGACTACGGGCTTGTCGCGCGTGAACAACTCGACAAATCGCGTATCGTCCATGCCGTGCGGGTGAATGGATGGCGCGTAGAGCGCCATGAGGTCCAGCACGTTCACGACGCGCACGCGCAATTCGGGCGCGAGGCTGCGGAGCAATGATGCTGCGGCGACAGTCTCGAGAGTCGGCGTATCACCGGCGCATGCGAGCACGATGTCGGGCTCGCCAGTCCCGGTATTGCTCGCCCACTCCCACACCGACGCGCCACGCGTTGCATGGTCGATCGCCTCATCCATTTTGAGCCACTGCAATTGCGGCTGTTTGTCGATCACGATGAGGTTGACGTAGTTGCGCGAGCGTAGACAATGGTCCGCAACGGACAGGAGCGAGTTGGCGTCCGGCGGAAAGTAGATGCGTGCGACGGTGCCGCGCTTGGAGAGCATTACGTCGATCAGGCCTGGCCCCTGGTGGCTGAAGCCGTTGTGATCGTTCCGCCAGCACGTGGACGTCAGCAGGATGTTCAACGATGCGACGGGCGTGCGCGCCGGCAGGCGACAGGCTTCCTCGAGCCATTTCGTGTGTTGCACGATCATCGACGCACACACCATCGCAAACGACTCGTACGTCACGAACATTCCGTGGCGTCCTGTCAGCAGGTAGCCCTCGAGCCATCCTTCGCAGAGATGCTCGCTGAGCACTTCCATCACGCGCCCATCCGCGGCAAGGTGGTCATCGATTTCGATGCGCCGTCCGACAAGGCAGCGGTTCTCGACATCGAACACACTCGACAGGCGATTCGAGTTCGTTTCATCAGGAGAGAAGAGCCGGAAGTTCTGTGCAGCGGCATTGCGAATGAAAACCTCGCGGAGCATGTCGCCGAGCGGGCGGGTAGATTCATGCGCGACAACGGCCGGCTTTTGTACGTCCACAGCGTACGCGCGAAAATCCGGGAGGTCGAGCGGCGCGAGCAGACGGCCTCCGTTCGCGTGGGGGTTGGCACCCATGCGACGATCGCCGGCTGGCGCAAGCGACGCCAGGTCGGCAACCAGTGCACCGCGCTCGTCGAACAGTGTTTCCGGCTCGTAACTGCGAAGCCAGGTGTCCAGCATGGCGAGCTGTTGCGCGCTCGTCCGCGCCTGAGGCAGTGGTACCTGATGCGCGCGAAAGGTGCCTACGACGGGCATGCCATCGACGACTTTCGGGCCAGTCCATCCCTTCGGCGTTCGGAGCACGAGCGCCGGCCAGCGTGGACAGTCCGCGATGCGCGCGGCGCCCATCGCGCGCGCCTCGCGCTGGATCTCGCGTATCCTGCCAACGCACGCATCGAGGACGCGCGCCAGTTGTTGATGCACGATCATCGGGTCGTCGCCGGCGACGACATGCACCTCATATCCGTGTCCCTCCAGCATGCGGGTCAACCGGTCCTCGCCCGCGCGTGCAAGAACGCTCGGACCGCTGATCTTGTAGCCATTGAGGTGGAGGATCGGGAGTACCGCTCCGTCGCGTGCGGCGTTC
>JBBQYT010000462.1:0-3020 GCA_038208385.1 Longimicrobiales bacterium
ACAACAAGCCGATCTTCAAGACGGATGGCGGTCGCAAAGTGTACGGCGGCGGCGGCATTCACCCCGACGTCGTCGTGATGCCGGATACGTTCTCGACACCCGAGCGCGTATTCCTGACAGCATTGCAGAAGTACGGCTCCAAGTACGGTGATGCACGCTTCACGTTCGGTGTGCGCTACTCGCAGCAGCATCCGGAGCTGAAGCCCAGCTTCCCCGTGTCGTCCGAAATGCTCGACAGCTTCTATAAGCTGCTGAGCGAGCGCGGCGTCGTCGTCGACCGTCCGGTTTACAACAGCGCGTCAAGCTGGGTCTCGAAAGAGCTCGGTGCGGAAGTGACGCGAGCGAAATGGGGCCGTGAGGAAGTGAACAAGCGCGTGAACTCGGATGACCCGCAGGTACATGCTGCGCTTGAGCTGCTCGAGAAGTCCGCTGATCCGAAAGCGCTGTTCGTACAGGCCGAGCGCTATGACAAGTCGCACACGCCGACAGTCGTGGGCGAAGCAACGACAAAGAAGCCGGCAGCAACGCCGCGCTAAGCAAGTAACCTTGACGCACAACTGAGGGGCACGGAAACGTGCCCCTCTTTGTTTGCAGATCTCCACGAGCCACGAGTCACGATACATGATCCAGGAAAAACGCCCGCTCTCGCCCGCACTCGTTCTCGTCGTGGCCGTTCTGGCGATGAGCTGGGCGGGGCCGCTCGTGCGCCTGAGCAGCGCGCCTGCACTCGTGATCTCCGCGTGGCGGCTCATCCTGTCCGTCGTCATCATCCGGCTGATCATGCAGGTGCGCCGGCACGGCCATGTGGCCGTGCGACTCAGCATTGCCGACTGGCGACTTGCCGTGCTCGCAGGGCTTCTCCTCGCCGGACACTTCTGGACATGGCTGGCGTCGCTTCAGCTCACAAGCATTGCCAGCTCCGTCGTGCTCGTCGGCTCACAGCCGCTCTTTGTGGCGATCCTCTCGATTCTGTTTCTGCACGAGCGTCCCCACAGCTCGCAGTGGATTGGAATTGCGTTGGGAATTGCAGGCGCCGCCATGATTGGTTGGGGCGACTTCGGGCGAGGCCGTTCGCCGATCCTGGGTGACTTGCTGGCGATCGCGGCCGCAGTCTTTGTCTCGGGCTATTACGTGATCGGCCGGAGCCTCCGCCAGCGGCTCGACCTCTGGTCCTATACGGCCGTCGTCTATGGCGTGGCCGCGGCCGCGCTGGCCCTGGCCGTCGCCGTTTCTCCCACTTACCATTTTGCGCCCTACCCACCCGCTGACTGGTGGATTTTCCTCGCCCTCGCCGTTGGGCCAATGCTCCTCGGCCATTCGGGCGTGAATTACGCATTGCGCTATGTTCCTGCCTACATTGCCAACCTCGCCATCCTCGGTGAGCCGGTGGGCGCCACGCTGATTGCGTGGCTGCTTCCCGGGATTCGGGAGACGCCGCCCATGTTGACGTTGTTTGGCGGGGCGCTGATCCTGGCCGGAATCGCGATCGGGGTACTGGGACAGCGAGGCCCTGGGCGGGGTAGCAGCAATACCGCTGGCGATGATGGCTCACATACCCATGGGCGAGGCTCGTCCAGCTATGTCCAGGATCAGGAGACGGTTGTTGATTAGAAGCGCGACGAACGGGTGCACCGCAGGACCAGTCTGATGCGCGGTGCAACAGAAACAATGGGCGCTGCATGCGTGCAGGTATGGCGCGGCACGGTCGAAGAATCACGTCACTCGGTCGACATAGCCGTCGTTGATGCGAACGGTGGTCTGGTCGGATTTGCGGGCAACCCTGAGCTTGTCGCGTTCGCGCGGTCGGCGATCAAACCGCTGCAGGCATTGCCGGTTGTCGAAGACGGCGCCGCAGATCGATACGGTTTTACGGCTGCCGAGATTGCGCTGTGCTGTGCATCGCACAGCGGCGAGCCGCACCACATCGAGACCGTGCGCGAAATGCTCGAGAAGATCGGACTGGATGAGGACGCACTCGCGTGCGGTCCCCACCTGCCGTTCTACGCACCCGCGGCTGCAGCGTTGCTCCGTTCCGGCGACCACGCGCGCCGCATTCACAACAATTGCTCGGGCAAGCACGCGGGGATGCTGGCGCTCGCGTGCATGCACGGATGGACGACGGCCGGCTACCACCTGGCCGAGCATCCGGTGCAGCGTCGCGTAGCGAAGGAAGTCGCGCGCTGGACGGATCTGCCGCCTGGCTCGATTCCAACAGCAGTCGATGGCTGCGGTGTCATTACATTCGCGCTTTCGCTGAATGCAATGGCGAGTGCGTTCGCCCGGCTCGCGGATGCTGTGCGCAGGAACGAGCAGGCGCCGGCACGCGTCGTTCACGCGATGGCTGCACATCCGGAGAATGTGGGCGGCACAGCACGCCTGTGCACCGACCTGATGCGCGTGTCGCGCGGCGGTGTCATTGCAAAAGTCGGCGCGGAAGGCGTGTATTGCGCGGGCATTCCGGCTATGGGAATCGGCGTCGCGTTGAAGGTCGAAGATGGTGCGACGCGCGCCTCGGAACCCGCGCTGATCGAGGTGTTGCGCCAGCTTGGCGCTTTGCACGCGGAGCAGATCGAGCAGCTGGATGCGTACGCGTTTCCGCAGCTCATCAATACACGTGGCGAAAACGTCGGCTCTCTGCGCACAGAGCTCGTGCTGGAGCGCACGTCGTGAATGATGCCACGCGCTCACTGGTAGCACTGTCGGCTGTGCTGACGTGCAAGCGCTCGCTGCTGTCGCCTGCGCTCGACCGCGCGGCCGCGAAGGCGACGCCCAGGCAGATCGAAGAAGCTTTGCTGCAGAGCTATCTGTTTCTCGGCTATCCGACGGCGCTGCAGGCCCTGGCCGTATGGCGCGACCGTGCAGGTCCTGCGGCGAGTCCGGCCACACCGCCGGACCTGGAACTCTGGAGTGAGCGCGGCGCGGAGGTCTGTGCGCGCGTGTACGGTGGTCAGTACGAGCGTTTGCGCGAAAACATCGCGGCGCTGCACCCCGATGTGGAGCGCTGGATGATAACGGAAGGT
>JBBQYT010000463.1:0-3011 GCA_038208385.1 Longimicrobiales bacterium
CACTGGGGGCCGATAGCTGGAGCGGCCAGAATGCAAGGAATCAAGTCTGGTCCGCCGTTTTTACCTTCTGAAACAAACCCCGCGTCGACGTCGTAGTTCTAGCAGTCGAACACCCCGTCCAAAGAACCTTTTCGGCAGCAAATAATGCTTTCGGTCATATTCGCCCTGGTCGCGATGGCGGCTCCGTTGCAGGAGCCGAAGGCGACCGCGCCGGCAACACAGCAAGACACTACAAAGAAGAAGAAAAGCGTAACGATTACGATTGGGCCGCCGGGCAAGGACAGGAGCTGGCGACGCGAAGCCACGCCTGAGTTGATGGCGGATGCATACGCGAACGCTCGCACAAAGCAGCTCGTAAGTGCAGCGCGCGTGGCGCGTCTCGCGCAGGACAGCTCGATCATCCGCTACGATGCGATCAGCAGGAATCGCATATCCGTGTATTTGCGCGCAGCGGATTTCGGACGTGACCATCTCATCAGTCGGGAGGACAAGGTTGCGCGCGTCCAGTGGGAGCGCGGCATTGGCGCGCGCATCAATCTTATCGGCGCGCGCCAGTTCCTTCCGTTTCAGGGCAGCGAAGAAGCAGCCGATGATCTGAATGACCAGCCGCCGATACCGTACTATCCGGGGCGCGAGCCGCTCATCCTCGGTGCAGGCATTGCAAAGGCGGATATGGGCGACAAGGACGATGTTGTTCATCCGCTCGTGAATGGCGCAGAAGCATACTACCGATACCAGCTCGGAGATTCGATCAATCTGCGCATTGGCGAGGGGCGCGCGATTCGATTGATCGAGCTGCAGATCCGCCCGAGACTGCCGCTGTGGAATCTGGTCGTAGGGTCGATCTGGCTCGATGCCGAGAGCATGCAGGTCGTGCGAGCCGCGTACAAACTTGCCACACCGATCTCCATCGCCTCGCTGGATGTGCAGGGCGGTGGTGCTGCGATGTTCTTAACGAAAGCGCTACTCAATCCGATCAAGGGGTCGATCGATGGCGTGACTGCGGAGTACGGCCTTCACAACGGCCGCTTCTGGCTGCCCGCAACCGAAGTTCTCGAGGGCTCCGGCCAGATGAGCTTCATGCACATGCGACTCAAGGTCGAGCAGAGCTACACGTACACCGATGTGAACGGACGCGAGCCGGTCACGCCATTCAAGCTCTCAGTATCCGATACAATGGATGCCGGAAGGCAGCCTGCATTGCCGCCCGGCCCCAAGGCAGATTCAGTGCGACGCGAACGCATGAAGCAGCGTAGCCTGGAGCGCGACTCGCTCAGAGCCGCGCGCAAGGATGACTGCAGGAAGGGCGGCGAGACGGTATCCGTCGAGCGCCAGTTCAACCGCACGCTACCCATCTATTATGCAGTCCCGTGCGATACCTTTGCACTCACCCACGCAAAGGAATTGCCGCCGGTTTTCTCATCTGCCGAAGATGTATTCGGTGTGAAGCAGCGCGATGAGATGATGGCCGCACTGCGCGCCGTCACGCAGGTGCCGATCGCGCCCGGCGCCATTCATTTCCGCTATGGACTGGGCGAAGGATTGACGCGCTACAATCGCGTGGAAGGCCTGTCGATTGGACTTGCAGCCGATGAAGAGCTGGGCGGCGGCTTGTCTGCAACAGCACTCGCACGCATTGGCATCGCGGACCTGTCTCCAAACGCCGAGGTCTCGGTGCGACGCGAGTACGGCATCCGCACTACATCGCTTACAGCATACAAACGGCTCGCCGTTGCAAACGATTGGGGTGCGCCGCTCGGCTTTGGCGCATCAATGTCCGCACTTCTGTTCGGCCGCGACGATGGCTTCTACTACCGCACAATCGGCGCAGAAATCCAGCGCACGAACACAGGCGCAACGCCACTCACGGTACGACTCTTTGCGGAGCACCAGAGCAATGCAGCCTCGGAAACCAGTTTTTCGGTAGCACACCTGTTTGGACGCGATGATTTCCGCGCCAACATCCACGCATCTACCGAAAACCTCGCCGGCGTCGGTGTGCGGGTCACACATACATTCGGCTACAATCCAATCGGTTTCAGACTGCTGATCGAAGGCCGGGGCGAAGGCGCGCTCGCAGCACCGCACGACAATGGCGATGGCAAACGCAGCGACTCGTACGCGCGCGCTGCACTCGACCTCACCGCATCACGCAGCCTTCTCGACAAGCTCGCGGCAGCACTCACAGTCGGCGGCGGAACGGGCACCGATCGCATTCCACCACAGCGGCTGTTCTACCTCGGCGGTCCGCAAAGCATACGCGGACTCGATGCAGGCACGGGCGTCGGCAACACGTACTGGATGGCGAACGGCGAGCTCGGTACGGCGAGCGGTCCCGCGCGGCCCGTCGTATTTGCGGACATCGGCTGGGCCGGCGATCGCAGCAACATCAGCGACCCGGGCCGACCACTCATGGGTGCAGGTGTAGGCCTCTCGATTCTTGACGGGATCTTCCGCATCGACCTGGCAAAGGGTATTCATCCGTCGCAAACGTGGCGAGCGAACCTGTACCTGGAAGCACGCTGGTGATGCGTGGTCGACGAATCCATTACTGAATACGCGCTAAAACCGCACATTCTGCCAGGCACGCAAGGCTGGAGCTATACCGACTGGGTCGCGGGGATCGGGCACTGACGCGGTTCACGCATGTGCAGATCGATCGGACTGACGAGCTGGCGGAATGGGCAGACGCACTGAAGAACGCCCCGGTCGACATCGTTTACGGATATTTCAGTAATCAGTTTGCAGGGCACTCCCCGAGCAGCATCAGCGACATTCAGGGCCTGTTGGGATTGAAGCCGACCAACCCGGCATCGAGTTGGGAGCAGACGACGCTTTTCCAGCCAAAGGAGTCACCATGCCCGCCATCATCGCACGTACCGTCGAAAAGAACGACCTCACACTGGCGCGCCCGCTCGCACGCGGCGCAACAGGCAAGCAGGTTCGCACCGTGCAGGAGTGGCTGTCGTTGAACGGGTTCAGCGCAGGGGTCGATGGTGTGTTCGGCCCTG
>JBBQYT010000464.1:0-2997 GCA_038208385.1 Longimicrobiales bacterium
TGTTGTTTCTCATCGCAGAGCCGCTCCGCAATCTCGGCAAGTACACGTTCGCCGATGTCGTCGCGCTGCGACTGCGGCAGCGGCCCGTACGCGTCGCAGCAGCCATCGGCACACTCGCGACGGTTCTATTTTATCTGATTGCACAGATGGTCGGCGCAGGATCACTGATCAAACTGATGTTCGGATTGAGCTACGAAGTTGCGATTCTTCTCGTCGGGGCAGCAATGCTCGCGTACGTGTTGTTCGGTGGCATGATCGCAACGACGTGGGTGCAAATCGTCAAAGCCATTCTCCTCCTCGGCGGCGCCTTCATCCTCGCCATGCTGGTGCTGGCGCGCTTTCACTTCAGTCCGCTCGAGCTGTTCAGGGCTGCATCCGACAAGTACGGCGCCGGTGTACTCTCGCCCGGCAAACTGATCAGCAATCCGCTCGATGCATTTTCGCTCGGCATGGCGCTGATGTTCGGCACGGCCGGCCTGCCACACATCCTCATGCGATTTTACACTGTGCCCGATGCGCGCGCCGCGCGACAGTCCGTATTTTATGCGACGGGACTCATTGGCTTCTTTTACCTGCTCACGTTCATTCTCGGCTTCGGTGCGATGGTGCTCGTCGGCCCGGACATGATCAAGTCCGTCGACAAGGGCGGCAACATGGCGGCGCCACTGCTCGCGGAAACGCTCGGCGGAACTCCGTTCCTCGGCTTCATTGCCGCCGTTGCATTCGCTACAATCCTCGCCGTCGTTGCAGGGTTGACGTTGTCAGGAGCCGCTGCGCTATCGCACGACTTGTGGGTGAACGTTGTCCGGCGCGGTGAAGTCGATGCGAAAGAGCAGCTGCGCGTCGCGCGCATTGCAACAGTACTGCTTGCAGCTTCCGCAATTCTGCTCGGCATCAAGTTCAAGGGCCAGAATGTCGCCTACATGGTGTCACTCGCATTTGCAATCGCTGCAAGCGCGAACTTCCCTGCACTGCTGCTGTCAATTTTCTGGAAGCGATTCACAACGGCTGGCGCAGTGAGCAGCATGCTCGTCGGCACGATCGCGACGCTCACGCTGATCTACTTGTCGCCAACCGTGCAGATCGACCTGCTCGAGCACGCGACAGCCTGGTTTCCGCTGAAGAACCCTGCGCTTGTCACAATTCCCTTATCGTTTGCCGTTGGCATTCTGGTTTCGCTGGCGACCCAGGAAGCGGGAGCGGTCGCCGCATATGCGGCTATGGAATCGAAAATTCATTTCGGTACGTCGGGAGCTTAGCCAGCAGGCCGAAGCAGCTATGGATTCGCCCCTTCCCCGTCCGGAAATTGAATCTGGGGGGGCCCCCACGCTGCTCGTCTGCAAATTCTGCCGTTGGGCGTTAAATTGATAGGAAGTAACTCCAACGGGAGTACACACTTATGATCTCGAAGCGATACCGTCTTCTGGTTCTTTCCGCCGCAATGACTTTCGGCGGGTGCGATAGTTCGCCGAAAATAGAGGGGCCGCAGATTCCCGCTCAGACGGCGCGCGCACTGACGGCGGATGAGCTGCTCGTCGCGTCGACGACGCTCGGATTTGGTTTCGATCTCTTGAAGCAAACACAGGCGGGCGATCCGAAAATCAACCTGATGATTTCGCCGCTCAGTGCATCGATTGCGCTGGGCATGGCATCGGACGGTGCGAACGGCACGACGGCCGTGCAGATGCGCACGACGCTCGGCTATGCGGGAATGACGGACGAGCAGGTGAACGCAGCGTACAGGGGGCTCATTGCACAGCTACGCGCGCGCGATCCGAAAGTCGAGTTTACGCTCGCCAACTCGATGTGGTACGACACGAAGTTTGTCGTAACGCCCGCGTTCAGTGATGCGCTCCGCACAAATTTCGAGGCTTCTGTCACGCCGCTCGATTTCCGAGCATCGTCCGCGCCCGGCACGATCAGCAAGTGGGCGGAAGATCGCACTGCCGGGAAGATCAAGAACCTGATCACGTCGATCGACCCGAGCGAAGTGATGTTCCTCGTGAACGCGACGTACTTCAAGGCGAAATGGACGCGCCAGTTCGAGACATCTTCGACACGCAATGCCGATTTCACGCGCGCGGACGCATCGAAGGTCTTTGTGCCGATGATGTCGTTGAACACGGTTTTCAGGAACGTGCGGGGCGGCAGCGTGACTGCAGTCGAGCTCCTTTACGCAGACACTGCATTCTCGATGGTGTTGTTGATGCCGACGGCGAGTGCCCCACTGTCCAGCATCGATACGTACTTGACTCCGACAGAGTGGACGAAGCTGATCGCGAGCCTGCAGGCGAGCCAGATCGAGCTGACAATGCCGAAGTTCAAGTTCGACTACAGCACCACGATGAACGACGCATTGAAGCGCATGGGAATGGGCGCGGCCTTCGATCCGATACACGCCGACTTCTCGCGCATCAGCACGAGTGCGCAGCTTTACATCAGCCGCGTCCAGCAGAAGACCTACATTGGCGTGGATGAAGCCGGCACCGAAGCCGCTGCGGCAACCGCCGTAGGTGTAGGCATCACCTCGGCACCCGCACCCTCGCCGATCGTGCGGTTCGCCAGGCCATTCTATTTCGCTTTGAGAGAGCGGTCGACGGGAACGGTGTTGTTCATCGGGCGCGTGGGGGATCCCAGCGCGAGTTAACTGCGAGAGAAAACAGAAAATCTCACCGCAGAGGCTCGGAGTTACGCTGAGGTTTCGCAGAGTTAAAACAGATTTGTTTTCTCAGTGTGGCCTCAGCGTAGCTCCGGGCCTCTGCGGTGAGATTTGTTTTTTTTCCGGCCCTGACCACGTACCTTTCATTTTACGACTCGCCCCACCCACTATCGACGCCCGCTGGAGGTACCGATGCGACTGTTTGCATTCGCAGCGCTGCTCATTGCGCTTCCATTACACGCACAACAGCCCGATCCGGCGCACCCCGTCGAAGGCCGGTGGGAGGGCAAGTCACCGTATCAGCCGAACTTCGGGCACGTCAGCACGACGTACGCTCC
>JBBQYT010000465.1:0-2997 GCA_038208385.1 Longimicrobiales bacterium
CATCGTGGTCAACATGTTCTTGACTGGTTTTGACGCCACAACGCTCAACACGCTGTGGGTAGACAAGAACCTGCGGGCGCACGGACTGATCCAGGCCTACTCGCGCACCAACCGCATTCTCAATTCCGTCAAGACATACGGCAACATCATCAGCTTCCGCGACCTGGATCAGGCGACCAACGACGCGCTGGCACTGTTCGGCAACAAGGACGCGAAGGGGATCGTGCTCCTCAAGCCATATGCCGAATACTACGCGGACTACGAGAAGTTCGTCGGTGATCTGCAAGGCGGTTTCCCGTTGGGTCAGCCGATCATTGGCGAACGCGCTCAGAAGGACTTCATCAAGTTGTTCGGAGCCATCCTCCGACTCCGGAACATCCTCACGGCATTCGACGACTTCGCCGGCAACGAGATCCTCAGCCATCGCGATTTTCAGGACTACCAGAGCATCTATCTGAATCTGTACGCGGACTTTCGAAGCCAGACGGCGGCGGAGAAGGAGAGCATCAATGATGATATCGTCTTCGAGATCGAGCTGATCAAGCAGGTCGAGGTCAACGTCGACTACATCCTGATGCTCGTCGTGCAGTATCTGAAGGCAAGGGGGACGGGAAAGGACAAGGAAATCCGCGCCAACATCGACCGCGCCGTCGCGGCCAGTCCGTCTCTCCGCAACAAGAAGGACCTCATCGAGCAGTTCGTCGATTCCATCAGTATTACGGATAGGGTGGACGCCGCATGGCTGGCTTTCATAGCCAAGCGCAAGACAGAGGAGCTGAACCGCATTATCGAGGAGGAGGAGCTGGATCCCGTCACGACACGGACGTTCATGGAAAACGCGTTTCGTGACGGCGCGATCTCCGCCGCCGGCACGGCACTCACGAAGATTATGCCGCCGGTATCCCGATTTTCGGCTGACGCACTCCACTCGGCGAAGAAACGCACTGCCCTCGACAAGCTGATCATTTTCTTCGAACGCTACTTTGGGCTGGCGAACGACCCCTCAGCGGCAGATTAAGTCATCGCCCAAGATTGCGAACTGATCAAGCCGCGGGGCGAGAACAGCTGATGTTCTATTCCGCGCCGATCATATCGAGTGCGTAGCCGATCGTTCCGGCGAACAGCCCGTGCGTTCCATCGTGTGTGCGCTCGATCGATTCGCGCAGCGTATTTGTGATTGTCGCATCGACGCCGGCGAACACGCCTTCGGCGGTCGGTTGTGCGTTTGGATCCATCAGGTAGCTGAATGTCCGGGCGCGGCCGCAGTTGGCCATGATGTCGGCGAGCACGGCAAAGCGACGATCCGCCATTTGTGCAATGCGTGTCGAGCCCAGCTTTACTTCTGCGAATGGCTGGTTCGCGCCACACGCAATGACGGCAACCTTGCTGTTTGCGAGCTGCGTGAGCACCGGCTCATTCACGGTGCCCGACACTGCTGCGACCACGAACACGTCCGCGTCCGTCATCCAGAAGCGTTTACGATCCTCGCCACGCACAATTCTCGGGTCGTTGGGTGGCAGTGCCTTGTTTTCGCGTCGCAGCATCAGGTCCTGCACATCATCGGCGCCAATTCCGCTCGTATCGATCAGTGCTTTCTCATGGTCGCTGATCGCGATGATACGCGCGCCCCACCGTGCGAGGTACAACGCGCAGCCGGCACCGACATTGCCAAACCCTTCGAGCAGCACGCGCACACCATCGAGCGTCTGCCCGCGCGCTTCGTAGAAACGTCGAATCGAAATTGCAACGCCGTAACCGGTCACCATGTCGGCCACAGTGAGCGCGTGACCTTCGATTCCCATGTCGCTCTGAAGGATCGGCGCCCGACTTCCTTCTTCGAGAATTTTCAGCACGCGATTGAATTGCGCATCCTCGTAGTGGAAGTGCCCGCGGACGATGCCTTCCTGTGGATACTGCAAGCCGATGCGCTCGAACGCCGGAATCACATCTTCTGCTTCATCGATGCCGAGATCGCCCGCGGTGCCGTAGTGATCGTGCAGGTAGGGACGGATCGCGCGGTACCAGCGCTCGAGCACGTCGTGTTTCCGCGGATCCGCGTTGTCGAAATCGATCCCGCACTTCGCACCGCCAATCTGTGGACCTGCAAGGGCGAACTTCAGCTCCATCGCTTTTGCGAGGTAGATTACTTCGCGCGGATTGACTCCCCTGTGCATGCGCGTGCCGCCACCCGCAGCACCGCCCCGCAGCGAGTTGATGATGAGCCACGCGCGCGCACCGGTTTCGTGGTCTTGCCACGAGACCGTGATTTCAGGCGTGCGCCGGAGAAATGCATTGTATCGCTTCCACATTATTGTATGTCGAGACTTGCAGGGAATACCGGTTCGAGCAAAACATCCATCACGCCACCGCACACAGCCGGGCTCCACGAATCAATTGCGTCGGTAAGTTCCACACGAATGACGCGCGCAACGCCCGTCTTAACGACGTCATCGGCCGCTGCAATCACATCGGCTTCACCACAACCGCCGCCGATCGTGCCGATCAGTCCTGCAGCCGAATCGATGAGCATTTTGCTCCCGACATGGCGCGGCACAGATCCGCGCGTGCGAATGACCGTCGCCAGTGCGCACGTCCGTCCGCCCTCTGTGGCGGCGAGGAGAGCTGCATAGACGATTGTGTCTTCGCTCATGGGTTGCTCGTTTCAGGCAGAAGCCGATCGAGTACGCGCTCGCGCTGCGCAATCGGCGCACCGCTGCCCGTGTCACCGCGCCGCACGAGCACAAGCTCCGCAGCAATGCTCACTGCGATTTCTGCAGGCGTCTCCGCACTGATATCGAGACCCACGGGAGTACGCACGCGCTCCAGCTTGTGGCGCGAAATGCCCGCATTGAGCAAAGCGCCGAGCGCTGCTCGCACGCGTCGCTTGCTGCCCACCATTCCGATGTAGCGCGGCTGCACGCTGGCATTCACCAGGTCGCGCAAACAATCGAAGTCGTATTTATGCGCACGCGTGACCAGTACGATGTAGGTGCGCTC
>JBBQYT010000466.1:0-2996 GCA_038208385.1 Longimicrobiales bacterium
ACGCCGATTCCATGATCTACGCGTTGGCGCTCGGTGTTACCGCCGGTAAGGATCGCTGCAGCGGCACCTCTTTCGCAGCACCCGAAGTGTCGCGCGTGCTCGATGAGATCTGGGCCACAAATCGCGCGCTCACGTCGGATAAACTGGTGACCGCCTTCCGGCAAGCACTCGCGTCAACCAACAACGTTGTGCCGTACGACGCGACTGGTCTGCCGACTCGCAGCTTTGTCAATCGTGCGATTCAGCTGGCGGGTGGTACGCCGCTTTACACTCTGCATTTGCGCTCGGACGGCGGCACTGGGCAGGGGACACTCGCGCCCGACGTCGTAGGCCCGACCTACCGAGCGGGAACAATAATCCGAATCACCGCGACGGAAAAAACCGGATCAAAATTCAAGAGCTGGTCCGGCTGTCCTTCGGTGCTCGACAAGGTCTGCGTAATCGTGATGGATGACGACAAGGACGTCACCGGCACGTTTGATCTCGCGACCTATCAGCTGACAATCGGCAAGTCGACCGGAGACGGCACCGGCAAAGTGACAGCGTCTGCGCCTGGACCAACCTACAATTACAACACGACGGTTACGCTCAAAGCGGCTGCCGACCCCGGATCGCATTTCGATAATTGGTCGGGTGCGTGCCTCGGGACCGGCGACTGCGTCGTCCTCATGGACACCGACAAGACCGTAACACCCCAATTCTCGAAATCGGGCGAGTGGTGGGAAGGCAACTATGTCGGCACCTTCCGGACAGAGGTTCACTACTCCAACCCGAACGGGCCCGGTCCTGGCCGCGTGGAAACATTCACCGGCACGTTGAAGTTCTCGATTGTCTCAACTGGTCAGGGCTTTGGCACCATCAACGTGACAGAGCCTGGCGTCACGTCATTCCCGCACGCATTCAATGTGAATGACGACGGCTTCATTTACTTCGAAGTACCTGTGACGCTCGGTTCATGCACGCGCCTCGCCTTTTTTGGTGGCGCCTACCAGACGACCGATAACCGCGTCATCGCTTCTGACCAACAGGAAGGTATTGCGGCGTGCAGCCGCGCGTCGGCACCGTTGGCCGGCGAACTGTCCCAGGCTGGCGGCTGGACAACGACCAAACAGTAGGGTACCAGCGGTCGTCATAGCCCGAGTGCGTTAGCACTCGCAGAATGCGCTGGCGTCTGTTGCGCGGGCCGCGCATGCGCGAGATTGGTTCCCGTTCAATCAAGGCCTCCCAAACGGGACTTTCGCATGCCTGAGAACTGCCCAGGACTTCGATGACGGTAACCAATGCTGCCGCTCCCGCCCTGCCGCGCGCAGGCGGGCGGATGTCCTGGTATAGCGACGCTACAACCCAACAAAAGCGCTCGCTGATCGCCGCATCGCTCGGCTGGATGCTCGACAGCATGGACGGCATGTTCTACTCCCTCGTTCTCGCCTATCTCATGAAGGACCTGGCGATGAGCAAGGGCACAGCCGGCATGCTGGCATCGCTCGGCCAGCTCGCGGGCGCCGCCGGCGGACTCTTCTTCGGCATCATCGCAGACCGCTTCGGCCGCACGCGCGCGATGATGGGCAGCATCGCAATTTATTCGGTCTTCACTGCGATGTGCGGACTCTCGCAGACAATCACGCAGCTTGCGATTCTGCGCGTCATCGTGGGATTTGGTCTGGGCGGTGAGTTCGCGAGCGGCGCCGCACTCGTGTCGGAAAGCTGGCCCGCAAAGCATCGCGGCAAGGCGCTCGGCATCGTGCACAGCTCGTGGGCCGTCGGCTACGCGATCGCTGCAATTGCAACCGGACTCGTACTCCCGCACTTCGGCTGGCGCGCCGTGTTCTTCGTCGGCGCACTGCCGGCCCTCGTGACACTGTGGATCCGCCGCTCCGTCGAGGAATCGCAAATCTGGCGCGAGCGCGGCACCGCTCCGAGCGGCGAGCCATCAAGCATCAGCAAACTGTTCGGCTCGAAGCTTCGCAAGTATACGATCGCACTTACGCTGCTCAACGGCGGTGCGCTCTTCGCATACTGGGGCTTCAATTCGTGGAACCCGGCGTACCTGTCGCTCGCGCCCGCCGAAGGCGGCGTCGGACTCACTGCCGGCATGATGTCAACATTCGTCGTCGTCATGCAGATCAGCACGTGGCTCGGCTACATCACGTTTGGCATTTGCGCCGATCGCTACGGACGCAAGAAGGTCTACGTGACGTATCTGATCGTCGCGGCGCTTCTGCTCCTCCTCTACCCAATGACCCACGCACACCTCGCCATTCTCGCACTGGGGTCGGGCGTAGGATTCTTCGGCACTGGTTTCTTCGCAGGCTTTGGTGCAGTCGTCTCCGAGCTCTTTCCGACGACGATTCGCGGCATGGCACTCGGCTTCACCTACAACGCAGGCCGCGTCATCAGCGCGATCGCGCCATTCACAGTCGGCTCGCTCGCGCAGTCGCGCGGCTTCGGCATCGGCTTCGCGATTCTCTCCGGCGCGCTTGTCTTTTCCGCACTCATGTGGTCGTTCATTCCCGAGACGCGCGGCCGGGAGCTCACCTAGACATCGATGCAGTCGCAAAATGATTTCTGACTTGGTGGCGCAGCGCGCGCGCGACAATCGTGATGATCCGTTCTGCTTTTTCGAAGATGATGTCATCACGTTCGGCGATCTCGATGCGGCGACCAATCGCCTGGCAGGTGGACTCGCCGGCATCGGTATCCGTGCAGACGATCGCGTCGCCGTCCTCCTGCCGAGTCACCCCGAGCACATCTACACGATGCTGGCGCTCGCTCGCCTCGGCGCGACGCACGTGCCCGTCAACGTGCACCACAAAGCCGACGGCATTCAGCACCTTCTCGAGCACGCGCAGATCCGTGTCGTCATTGCAGATCATCGCTTCGAGGCAGACCATCGAGTCGACGGCCTGCCGCGCCGACGCCCGAGCATCTTCGTCCGTCGGGTCGATCGTCAGTAGCTGCTCGACCTGGGCCTTTGCTTGGGCCTGCAGCTCGTCGGT
>JBBQYT010000467.1:0-2992 GCA_038208385.1 Longimicrobiales bacterium
CGATTGTCCCAATATCCTCAACCTCGCCGATCATCCGGAGCGGCGCGTCGAGATCCAGTGGCAGGCGGAAGCGGGGGACCGTTTCTTTGTCCGCCTTCTCGTCGAGGGCGATGACCGGCGCGGCCTGCTGTCCGACATCGCAACTGCGATCACCGGCACAGGCACCAACATCCGCTCCGCCGAAATCAACGCCGTCGAAGGCGGCATGACGGGTTCCTTCGTCGTCGAAGTCCAGGACCTTGCCCACCTGAAGAAAGTGATCAAGGGCGCCCGCCGCGTAAAAGGCGTGCTCTCGGTCGAACGCCGCGAGCACGTGGACAGCGCTGAAGTCGAAGGATCGTAACAAACCCAAACGCAGGACCGGGGTAGTACGAGCATGGCCACTTTCGAACTCACCCTCCCGTTTCCGCTCGCAGGCGATCAGCCCCAGGCGATCAAGGAGCTGACGGACGGGATCAAGCACAATCAGAAATATCAGACGCTCCTTGGCGTGACCGGCTCCGGCAAGACCGTGACGATGGCTTCCGCCATTGCAGCGTACGGCCGGCCCGCGCTCATCATGAGCCATAACAAGACGCTCGCCGCGCAGCTGTATGGCGAAATCAAACAGTTCTTTCCGAAGAACGCCGTCGAATTCTTCATCTCGTATTACGACTACTATCAGCCCGAAGCGTACGTACCGTCGTCCGACACCTACATCGAGAAGGACTCGTCGATCAACGAGGACATCGAGCGGTTGCGCTTGCGCGCGACCTCATCCCTGATGGAGCGCGAAGATGTCATCGTCGTGGCTTCCGTCTCGTGCATTTATGGTTTGGGCGATCCGCGTGAATATCGCGAGCTGATGCTGACGATCGATGTCGGCCAGACGATTCCGCGCCGCGACATCCTCTCGCAGCTGGTGCGCATCCAGTATTCGCGCAATGACTTCGAGTTTCTGCGCGGCACGTTCCGCGTGCGCGGCGATGTCATCGAGGTCTTTCCCGCCTACGAAGAGCAGGCCATACGCATTGAGCTGTTTGGCGATGAAGTCGAGCGCATCACCCGGTTCGACCCACTCACCGGTGATACAATTGTGCGCCTGCAGCGCGCCGCCATCTATCCGGCTACGCATTTCGTCACGCAGCGCTCCACCATCGAGCGCACGGTCGGTGCAATTCGCGCAGAGCTCGATGAGCGCGTGCTCGAGCTGCGCGGCAACATGCGCCTCCTCGAGGCGCAGCGACTCGAGCAGCGCACGCACTTCGACATCGAGATGCTGCTCGAAATCGGCACGTGTCCCGGCATCGAGAATTACTCGCGCCTGCTTACAGGCCGCCAGCCGGGCGAGCGCCCCGCGTGTCTGTTCGATTATTTCCCCGAAGACTTCCTCGTCATCGTGGACGAATCGCACCAGAGCGTGCCGCAGATCCGCGGCATGTTCAATGGCGACCGTGCACGCAAGCTGACGCTCGTCGAGCACGGCTTCCGTCTCCCGAGCGCGCTCGACACCAGGCCGCTCAAGTTCGACGAATGGGAAGAGCTGGTGCCGCGCGCAATCTTCGTTTCGGCAACGCCCGGCGAATACGAGCTCACGCACTCCGGTGGTGTCGTGGTCGAACAGCTGATTCGCCCGACGGGACTGCTCGATCCGATGGTCGACATCCGCCCGGTCAAAGGCCAGGTGGACGACCTCATGGCGGAGATCCGCGAGCGCTCCGCGCGCAACGAGCGCGTGCTCGTCACGACGCTCACCAAGCGCATGGCCGAAGACATGACCGACTATCTGCGCCAGGTCGGCATTCGCGTGCGCTACATGCACTCCGACATCGACGCGATCGAGCGCATGGAAATTCTGCGCGACCTGCGCCTCGGCAACTTCGATGTACTCGTCGGCATCAACCTGCTGCGTGAAGGTCTCGACCTGCCGGAAGTTTCGCTCGTCGCAATCCTCGACGCCGATAAGGAAGGCTTCCTGCGCGACGCGCGCTCGCTCATACAGACCATTGGTCGCGCTGCGCGCAATGTAAACGGCAAGGCCATCATGTATGCCGACCGGATGACGGGATCGATGCAGCGCTGCCTCGAAGAGACGGATCGCCGTCGCGAAGTGCAGCGCGCCTATAACATCGAACACAACATCACGCCGACCACGATCATCAAGAGCATCGATGAGCTGATGCTTTCGACGCGCGTTGCGGACGCGCGCGACATCAAGGCGAGCAAAGTATCGGAGCAGGCCGCCAGCTACGCGGCAGAGGTAAACCTCGAGGAGTGGGCCAAGATTCTCGAGCACCAGATGCAGGAGGCGGCCGCTGCGCGCGACTTCGAGCGCGCAGCACTGTTGCGTGATCAGCTGCTCGAAGTCCGAACCAGGCTCGGCAACAAGGCCGCTACACCCGGCGAGCATGACGTTCGATCAGCCTGAGCTGGAAAGCTGGGGCAACGCGATCGGCGCGCAGATTGAAGTGCCGGTTGTCATCGGACTGCGCGGCGAGTTGGGAGCGGGCAAGTCCGTGCTTGCGCGCGCAATCGCCCGCGGTGCCGGCGTCACCGGCCACCTGCCATCGCCTACATACAACCTCCTGTATCGATACCCATCGACGCGCGCCATCGATGTCTACCATCTCGATCTCTACAGGCTCGATGATCCGGACGATGTCTGGGAGCTCGGCTGGCGCGAGCTCGGCGAAGGCAACCAGATCGTTCTCATCGAATGGCCCGAACGCGCCGAGTTTCTGCTGCCGGAAAACCGCTGGGACATCACATTGGCGTCCGACCCGAACGACCCGCTCCGTCGGACCATGAACGTGCAACAAACCGGAAACCCACCTACTCTTCCCGCGTGGCAATAACCGAGAAACCGCCAACCGAGAACTGAGAACAGTCTCTGTCCACTGAAGACCGTAAACTGAAAACGCCGATCCTTCTCGCGATCGACACATCTACGCCGGTTGGCAGCGTTGCGCTCGGCAACGGCACCGACATCCTCGCCGAAGCCGTCATCGGCACC
>JBBQYT010000468.1:0-2992 GCA_038208385.1 Longimicrobiales bacterium
CTACTCAACGCGTCCGGCAAGCCCGGCCTCGCCCGCGTCGCCACCGAAAAACTTCGTGAAAACGGTTTTGACGTTGTCTACTTCGGCAACGCCCCTGGCCCCACGCGCAAAACATCGTCCGTGCTCGATCGCGTGGGCAAACTCGAAGCCGCCCGTGACGTCGGCACCGCCCTCGGCATCATGTCCGTCCAAACAACACTGGATGCAACCCGTCAGGTCGATGCGTCAGTAATCCTCGGCTCTGATTGGCCCGGCGTTAAAAAGTAAAAACTAAAAAGCGTTTCACACAGAAACGCTTTTACTTGCTGACAGCAGCCCCCAACTCCGGATGTCGAAGCTGAAGCTCGACGAACGGCTTGGGTGGATGCGATTCGTGTTCGGCGCGGAGTTGTCCGCACGCGGCGGCAATGTCACGGCCGCGCGGTTCGCGCACCGTGGCTTCGAGGCCTGCGTCGCGCAGGATCTCGGCGAATTGACGCAGGTTCCGCGGGGTTGATGGGCGCCAATCGGGGCCGGGAATCGGGTTGTACGGAATCAGATTGATGTGCGCCTGAAACTCGCGCACCAGTCGTGCGAGCTCGCGCGCAAGCTCCGGCGAATCGTTTACACCGTCGATCATTGTGTACTCGAAGGTGATGCGACGCCCACCCGCAGCTTCGAACTCCCGCAGCGCGTCGAGCAAAACCGGCAGCGGATATTTCTTTTCGACGGGGACGATTTCCTCGCGCAGCTCGTGTGTCGGGGCGTGCAGCGAGACTGCAAGACGGAACTGCTCGGGACGTTTCGCCAGCTCGAGAATTCCCGGCACAATGCCGACGGTCGAGACCGTGATACGCCGCGCGCCTACACCATACGCGTGGTTTAGCAGGGATAGCGCGGGCATCAACGCCTTCGCGTTCATCAGCGGCTCGCCCATTCCCATGAACACTATGTTCGTGATCTCGCCGCGTGCGTTCTCGTGTGCCCAGCGTCGTGCGCCGCGGAACTGCGCGACGATCTCTGCTGCACTGAGCTGTCTCCGATAGCCCGACCAGCCCGTCGCACAGAATACGCACGCCATCGCGCACCCGGCCTGCGATGAAATGCACAACGTAAGGCGCGAGCCCGCAGGAATCAGCACCGACTCGAGCAGCTCGCCATCGAACATGCGCCACAGGTGCTTTACGGTTCCATCGCTCGACTGCGCAGCATGCACCAGCTCGGGCGAAGTGAGCCTGAAGGTTGTCGCGAGAGCGTCGCGCTCCTTTGCAGGCAGATCAGTGAACTCCGAAAAGTCGCGCGCGTCGCGTTCGTACAGCCACGCGAGTGACTGTGTGACGCGATACGCGGGCTGGCGGCGCTCTGTGAAATGTGACGTGAGTGCGCTGCGCACATCATCGGCAAGCAGGTCCAGCAGGTCTACGCGTGGATCGTCCTGGGTCAATTCTAGAACCTGACATTCAGTCGGTATGAGTACATCGCGCCGAAGCCGTTCGGCAGTCCTTCGCGTAACACGCCAAGCATGTAGCGCCCCAGCTGCAGCTCCGCGCTGAGCACCGGTTGCAGTGTGGTGCCCTCAGCGCCCGGCTCGGCGAGAATCGCAGCCGTGACGTCCACGTAATCGGCGAATCGCGCTGTCAGCGTACCGCGATGCGTGGGTCTGCTTTGCCGGCCACTCCCCGAAATTCCGTATCCGACACTGAACGCAAGCGGTATCGAGTGCAGCGTTACCGGCGTGATTTCCGCGCCACCGATCCAGCGCGTTTGTCCCGACGCGACGAATCCCGCGGCCGCCACTTCTGGCTTCAAGTGAATCACATCCGACGCGTACCGGAAACCCGCTCCAAACGTCAGTTCCGTCGATATCGTCGATCCATTGTTCGCGCGCAGATACTGCACCATCGCGCCAGCGGACGTCGTGCTGCTGACCGGCTGTGCCCCTGCAAGCGTAATGCGGTCCTCCGAAACGCTGATTTCCGCGCCCAGAGCATCCTCCATCGGGGACGTGTTCGTCACCGGAATCCCGCCCACGGCGAGGTGCTGGTAAGCAACCCCGACGGACGTCTTGTCCTGCAGACGTCCCGACGCCGCGAGCGCAGCCCCGTTCAAGCCCGTGCTCGAGGGACCCTGCATGTCCAGAATCAGTCCCTCAATGCGGCCACTGTCCAGCTGGATGCCCGCCGGATTCCAGAACCCGGCGCCCGCTCCCCGATTCAGCGCTTCAGGCTCCGCAGTCGTGTGGATCGTCCAGTCCAGCAGACGCTGGCCATACACCGGTCCAGACGTCAGCACCATGGTGCCAAATGCCGCCGCGAGGATTCTCGCTATACGCCTCATGATTCTCCGTAAGCTTTTGCGCTTTGGGACGATGCCCTTAGTTTAACCTACTCGGGAAACGCGCGAAACCGAGCACTGTTTCCCTCTACTGTTGCGACCACGAGGCTTCTTTGCTTCTGACCGACCTTCTTACACCGGACCGCATCCGGATTCCCCTCGAAGCCACCACAAAAGACGGATTGCTCCGGGAGCTTGTCGACGTCGTCGCATCAACAGAAAGCGCCGAAGCTCACGCTGACATTTTGTGCGCTGTCCAGGAACGCGAAGCCGTGCTTTCCACCGGCATCGGCTCCGGTATCGCCATTCCCCACGGAAAATCATCCGCAGTACCCGACCTTCGCCTCGCAGCCGGACGCACCCGCGTGCCCGTGGACTACGACGCCCTCGACGGCCGTCCTGTTCGTTTGTTGTTCCTGCTCGTCGGACCCGAGACCGCTGCCGGTCCGCACATCAAGGCACTCTCCCGTATTTCGCGCATTGTACGGCAGGACAGCGTGCGCATTCGGCTCAGCGAGGCTTCATCCGTCGACGAATTTCTGCAGATCTTGCGCGAAGCGGAGTCCGCCGGAAGCTGATTTTTCATCCACTGCGCGCATGGAAAAGAAATCAGCAATCACGTATCAATTTGAAATTTCACAACTTGGCGAAGTGGCTCAGACACCGAGCCAACATACCC